>CAJXHL010000013.1 GCA_913054335.1 uncultured Gammaproteobacteria bacterium
ATAATCACTTTTTATTCTGAGTGTAAGTTTTCATTGGCCAATAAGGCAATAATGTACAAATAAATGCCCCGAACCAAACGAAGTATTATTTTGCCATAATATCAAGTCTCTGATCATAGACCTCGGTCTCCACAAGCATTAAACCCAATAACGTATGGAACAAATTATCGTGGGAAAGAGGCTCATTGGCGACTATCTCTAATGCCTCCGTATTGACTTCCTTGGCAAAGCTTTTATCAAACCACATTATCGCCGGCACATGCACTTGTTCAATAGGTGCCATAAAATAAGGCATACCGTGCAAATAGACACCATTTTCACCCAAAGATTCACCATGATCACTGATATAAAACATAGCAGTATCAAGATCCTCGGCGTTGTTCTTTAGCAATTCAATCACTTTCGAGAGAAAGTAATCTGCATAAACAATGGTGTTGTCATAAGCGTTATTAATTTGCTCATCACTGCATTCATTCAATTGATTGGTTTGGCAGGTTGGTGTAAAGACCTCGAAAGCCTGAGGATAGCGCCTATAGTAGGCCGGCCCATGACTACCCATAGTATGCAGAACAATCAGAATATTACTGTCTGGACGTTCATCAATGTAGCTTTGCAAGCCGCTCAGCATTCCTTCGTCTCTACATTCAGGATTGCATAATGGATTGAAATTGTTAGAGCGATAATCTTCAAAAGTTATACGATCAGCTGCCCCTTTAGAATCGGAATTATTATCCCTCCACAGCACCTCAACCCCAGCACGACTTATGATATCGAGCACATTACTCATATTTTTCCCCTTGGCGTGAGAGTAATTTTCTCTATTCAAATACGAAAACATACAAGGCACGGATAGTGCAGTATCACTGCCACATGAAGTCATATTCTTAAAGGAAATAACCGATTCTTGCTCTAATAAAGGACTGGTTTGGCGCTCATAACCATTGAGTGAAAAACGATCCGCCCGAGCCGCTTCACCCACCACCAGTATGACCAAACGCTGTGAATTAGCCTGCACATTTATAGTTGCATCAAGTCCGATTTCCATAAATGGAGTACTTGCCGTGTCAAATTTAGCATTGACGTACTTGGCGACTGCGTACAAGTAATACGTAGGATTTATATAAAGCCTTAAATCGCGATTCTCTCTCGCAAAAGAAGTGTAGTGTTTTGAAAAACTAATCGTAACCAAAACAAAAACCAAAGTTAGCCCGATAATATTTTTAACTCTCTGGAATAGTTGACTCCTAATTGAGAGCCTTGTTAGTTCTACTCTCCATACAAAAAATGAAGGTAGAATTCCAAGAAACAATACATAAGGTATCAGTTTATAACTAACCAAATCAAGCGACTCGCTGGCATTTGTCTCAAAAACACTTGAAATCATATTTTCATCAACAACAATGCCGTAATTATTAAAGGCGTAGGTAACAAGGGCAGATGTCATCAATAAAATGATTAAAATGGGCTTTATTGTGTGTCGGAAACAGAGCAACAAAAGTAGCGCTGATAAAAATACAAATAACCAAACGAACAAAGAGGTAACAAACAAGGTGTTCTGTGAAAGCGGATAGACAAGAATCGTCTTCTCAAAAAAGGTAAAATTACCGGTTAAGGTTATAAAAGCTGAAACCAATAAAACCAAACGCATCTGTGATATTTGCTGAAAGAACTTCATCAAAGGGTTTGTAAAGCAAAAGAAGCTAATTATATTACCTATCAGTTAATAAAGGAAACAATGCTAAATTCACACATCCATCTAGATTTTGACAACGTCAACACCCCCTCAGCAGCGACCACTGGCGCTATTGTTCCTTCAACTGGTAAAGACAACTGGGATAGCGTTATCCAATGTTGCGCAAAAGATGAGAACCGTCACTTTGCGCTTGGCGTTCATCCATGGTTTATCAAAGACCATCAAATGATTGACCTCTATGATCTTGAAATTAAAATTGAAGAAGAAAAGCCCATTGCGGTTGGCGAGTGTGGCCTTGACTACCTGAAAGTTAAAGACCAAAACCAGCAAAGATTTTTCTTTGACGAGCAAATCTCACTGGCCAATCGCTACAAATTACCGATGATTGTTCACGCAGTGCAAGCTACTGAAGACGCTACCGACCTACTAAAATCACATGCCAGCTCTCGAGGAGTCATTCACGCATTCTCTGGCAGTCTTCAGCAAGCAAAAAAGTTAGTAGATATAGGTTTTTATCTTGGCTTTGGCTCAAGATTGGCGGATCCACATGCGTATAAATTACACGATATAGTCAAAAATATTCCATCAGAATACATTCTTATTGAAACGGATGACAATCAAAATTCTGATGGCCTGATTCAAGTCGTGGAAAGAATTGCTAAGATTAAGAAAATTGACATTGAAGAAGCCATTGTTCAGTGCGACGATAACGCCCGTACATTGTTTAATTTAAATTAATCTCGCTCTCATGGTTGGAAGTTGTGCCCGCACTGAAATCTTAGTTGGCCAGTTGGGTCTAGCACAACTTGCAGAATCCCACGTTCTGATTGCTGGTTTGGGCGGTGTTGGTGGTGCTTGCGCTGAAGCGCTTTGTCGCGCCGGTATTGGCGAAATTACTTTAGTGGATTTTGACATCATTGCCAAAACAGACCTAAATCGTCAATTGGTTGCCCTTCATTCAACACTAGGACAATCGAAAGTTGATGTACTTTATGAGCGGCTGCACGACATTAATCCAGACACAGTCATTAATCAGGAACATCTGTTTATTGATAGAGTCGAGGCCGAGGCCATTGCCCACGATGAGGATTTAACCTTTGTCGCCGATTGCATTGATGCAATCGCCTATAAAACAGTATTAATCGACACTTGCAACCGTAACGGCATGCCAATCATTTCCAGCATGGGTGCTGGCGGCAGGCTAGACCCAACGAAAGTCAAAATTTCTCGAATGGATAAAACGCAGAACTGTGGACTGGCCAGAGAAATGAGAAAGCAACTAAGAAACATTCGCGCTTCATTGAAATTTCCAGTTGTTCACTCGACTGAAATTCAGATAAAAGCCCTACCCCATCAACAAGTTACTGAGACAAAACTTGCACCAGCAGGTAGGCCTCGCGCTGTCAATGGCGCAATATCTTACATGCCCAATATTTTTGGGCTTATGATGGCAGGACATATTATCCAAGAAATTTTAAAAAAATAAGGGGACTCACATGGTCAGAACAGAAACACCGGTCTGCGACTTTGATCAAGCAGCGATCGACTTTAACTTAAAAGGTGTTGATGGTAATCAGCACTCTCTTGACAGCCTTAAAGGCAAGAATGGCCTGTTGGTGATGTTTATTTGCAACCACTGCCCTTACGTCAAATCAATTATTCATCGCATTATTCGCGACGCAACAGAACTTAAAGAGTTGGGAATGAATACCGTTGCCATTATGTCTAACGATCCAAGTGATTATGAAGAAGACTCTTTTGAAAATATGCAAATAATTGCCGCGGAAATGAAATTTCCTTTCCCATACTTAATTGATGAAACTCAGGAAGCTGCCAAAGCTTATGGTGCAGTTTGTACGCCCGATTTCTTTGGCTACAACAAAAACTTAGGTTTGCAGTATCGCGGCCGACTGGACGAGTCTCGCACAGAAGCTGTGGCGGATGCCAAACGCGACCTTTTCGAGGCAATGAAAGAAGTAGCAGCAACCGGTAAAGGTCCTGCTGAACAAATCCCATCAATGGGATGTTCTATTAAATGGTTTGATTAGCCTGATTTTTTAACAAACTTTGTCAAAATAACAATTCTCTGGCCGCTAACCCGACCTTCAATGTGTGCTTCGTTATCAACAACTAGAGAGATATTGCGTACAGCTGTGCCTCGTTTGGCTGTGAAGTTGGCGCCTTTAACGTTCAAATCCTTCGTTAAAGTAACCGTGTCACCAGCGTTCAGCGTAGTACCGTTGCTATCTAAATGTTTTACACCGCTATCATAATCACTCTCAGAGCAAGCTTCAGCCCAAGCTTGAATCTTTTCATCTAAATAAAGCACATCAAGCAAATCTTGCGGCCAACCTTCACCACGTAGCCTATTGAGCATACGCCAAACGATAACCTGAACCGCACTCACCTGAGACCACATAGAGTCATTCAGACAGCGCCAATGATTGGGCTCAATTGACTCCGGATTTTCGATTTGACTGTGACAAACACCACAAGTTAAGACACACTTCTCAGCACTATCCTTGTCTCCATCAATAGCGTAGGTAGTTAGATTGTCGCTCGAACCGCATAACTCACATTGCTCACCCGCTCGCTCTCTTAGAATTTGTTCTATGCTCATTGTGCAATTTTAATTATATTTTCGAAGATGCTATTTTACAAAGCTCTCTTATAATTATTTGAGACATTTACAACAGGTTGAGCTTCTAAAAACATGCCTTGTAAAATAATCGTTACAAAGGTTTCTATTTGAAATAAATTAAAAAATAGAATTAGGGTATAATTTTGCCCTTTCCTCTTTCCCAGCCATCATGTCAGATATGTCAGACAATCAACCCAGTGTCAGTTTTAAAAGTCTTGGTCTTTCAAGTAATATTATCAAAGTGCTGGATGAGGTTGGATACGAAACACCTACCGCCATCCAAGAGCAATGCATCACGCACCTACTGGATGGCCAAGATATTATCGGTCAAGCACAAACAGGCACGGGGAAAACGGCAGCATTTTCTTTGCCATTGTTGGACAAAATCGACCTCAATAACAACCAAGTGCAATTATTGGTATTAACACCAACACGCGAATTGGCCATTCAGGTGGCCGAGGCTATTCAAACCTATGCAAGGCATCTAAAAGGCTTTCATGTTCTGCCGATTTATGGCGGCCAGTCATATGATGTCCAGCTTAGACCTTTAAAAAGAGGTGTTCATGCGGTCGTGGGCACGCCAGGTCGAGTGATGGATCATCTAAAACGCGGTACATTAAAGCTTAACAACCTTCAAGCACTGGTACTTGACGAAGCCGATGAAATGTTAAGAATGGGCTTTATCGATGACGTTAAATGGGTGATGGAGAAACTACCTGAGCAAAGACAAATTGCGCTTTTCTCGGCAACCATGCCAAACGTTATTAAGCGTGTTGCTGAGACTTTTTTGAAAAACCCTAAAATTGTTCAAATTAAAACCAAAACTGCCACAGCACCGACGATTTCACAACGGTATTGGCTTGTTAGTGGCGTTAATAAACTGGATGCATTAACTCGTATCCTAGAGGTTGAATCGTTTGACGCACTAATTATTTTTGTTAGAACCAAAACGGCCACGATCGATCTAGCAGAAAAACTTTCTGCAAGAGGTTTTGCAGCTGAAGCAATTAATGGTGATATTGCGCAAAATCAACGCGAACGCATTATCAATCAATACAAGCAAGGTAAGATCGATATTCTAATCGCCACAGATGTCGCAGCTCGTGGTCTAGATGTTGAGCGTATCTCTCATGTGGTCAATTACGACATTCCTCAAGATCCAGAATCATACGTTCACCGTATTGGTCGCACGGGCAGAGCCGGCAGAGCAGGCCAAGCGATCTTGTTTGTAGCACCTCGCGAGAGACGCATGTTAAAGACGATTGAGCGAATTACTCGCCAGCCGATTGATCCGATGCAATTGCCTTCTGCAAAAATCATTAATAAACAGCGCGTCAATAATTTCAAACAGAGAATCGCCGACACGCTTAGCAATCAAAACTTGGCGGTATTTGAAGAATTGCTATTAGAGTTTCAAAAAGATAACGAAGTCGACACCTTTAAAGTCGCTGCTGCACTTGCGTTGATGGCGCAAGGTACTGAGCCACTATTAGTCGACGAAAAAGCCTTTAAACAAGCAGAATTTGGTGCAAGTAGTGGCAAAAAGATCACCGTCGACATTGAAGCCTCTCCGTTAAAGGATAACCCTCAAGTGCCGATGCGACGCTATCGAATCGCGCTTGGCAATAGGGATAGGATTAAACCTGGAAACATTCTAGGCGCTATCGCCAATGAGGCTGAAATCTCAAGTCAATACATTGGTGCTATCCAAATCTTTCAAGACTTCACCACGGTTGATTTGCCGGACGAAATGCCAAAAGAAACGCTTGAAGTTTTGAGAAATGTGCGCGTTTTTGACAAAAAGCTCAACATAGAAGAACTCACTGAGAAGAACAATACTGCCACCGCCAAAGAGCACTCTGATAACTTCAAAGGCGGCTTCTCTGACAGAAAAGACAGAGGCAAACCCCGTCGTAATCGTGACAGGGATAGAGATCGAAAGTTCTCTAGACGCAAACCAAAGCGCTAAGATAGGGTTATTAGCTCTGATTAATTAAGTATCTTATTAGTGATTTTCTTAGGTAAAATTACGTCTGCTGGTAAAAATACAGCTAATTTTTCTTACGTGTTGTTCATTGATAATCTGTCGGTGTCACGGTGAAGTAGTTAGATTGCATCTTTCCCATGTTTTTTTATTTTTCAGGAGACGAAATGTCTACAACAACAGGTAAAGTCAAATGGTTTGACGCGAAAAAAGGTTTTGGTTTTATTGAGCAAGAAAGTGGTGACGATGTATTCGTTCACTTTCGTGCTATTCAAGGCGACGGCTACAAATCACTAGAAGAAGGTCAAGAAGTAGAATTTGAGCTTGAAGATGGTGCAAAAGGACCACAAGCTGCCAACGTGATTCCACAGTAATTTATTTAATTACTTAATTCAAAAAACCCAGCTTTTGCTGGGTTTTTTATTGCCTGACACTTTCCTATACTTTTAGAATCCATACTAACCTACCTCACACTTGTCTCGCTCGTAAGCTAAGCTCGAGAAAGAAAATGTAATAGTGCTCAATTTCATCTCATCAGAAAATTTCGAGAATTTTTAAAATGGACTCCAAAACACCCCTAAAGAAGGTCCACTTTGCCTCAAAAGGGCAAATAATGCCATTTTTTAGTCAAAAAACATCGATTTCAGGCTACTATTTGCTTTAAATCAAAGTAAATTTGTGATCTCTAAAAAATTTTGGAAATAATCGATATGAACGTTAAAATACGATAATCATGAATACTTTTTATTGGTACGACTTCGAGACTACGGGCATTTCACCGAGAGTGGATCGCATTACCCAATTTGCCGGAATTAGAACCGATGAAAACCTCAATATTATTGATGAGCATATGTTCTATTGCAAGCCAACGCATGATTGCCTTCCCAGTCCTTATGCTGTTGCAGTTACAGGCATTACCCCACAACATTGTGAAAAAAATGGGCTGATTGAGCACGAATTCTTAAAGAAAATTCACACCCAATTTTGCCAGTCAAGCACTTGTATCGTTGGTTATAACAGTATCCGTTTCGACGATGAATTCAGCCGTTATGGTTTTTTCCGAAATTTTATCGAACCTTATGGTTGGCATTGGCAAAACCACAACACAAGATGGGATATTCTCGACGTTGTCCGCTTTGCTTATGCGCTCAAAAAAGACTCAAGTCTAAACTGGGTGTTTGATGAAAATGGCAAGCCAAGTTTTAAGCTGGATCGTTTATCAATCGCTAATAGTATTGAGCATTCTGATGCGCATGATGCTTTGGCCGATGTTCGTGCGACTATCGCTTTGGCAAAAATTATTAAGGACAAACAACCGCAATTGTTTGACTATGCTTTTAGCCTTAGAGATAAAAAAGTGGTGGCAAAAAAAATTGAGCTCTTTGCCCCAATGTTACATACTTCAGGAATGTATTCTGCTAATTTATCGTGCACAAGACTAACGACAGCGCTTGCTTATCACCCCGAATATGCCGATCGAGCAATTATCTTTAATTTGGATCAAGACCCATCCATTTTGCTTGATCTTACAACTGAAGAACTGAAGACATTGCTATTCACCAAACAATCCGAACTGCCAGAAGGTGTTGAGCGATTACAGCTAAAAGAATTGATTTTTAATAAAAGCCCAATGTTTGTGCCAAATGTGCGTAAATTGGAAGCTAAAATCATCGAACAGCTGCAAATTGACATGAATCAGTGCTTCAAGCGTTTGGACTTTATTCAAAACCACCAAAACGAAATTCAAAAAGTTGTGCAGTCAATATATCATAGTAACGAAGAAAAACAACCTTCAAAAGATGCCGACCAAGCGCTTTATGATAAATTTGTTGATAAGGCCGACAGAAAAATTTGCGAGCAAATTCAAACCCTTTCTGCCGATGAAATTGGCGCCTTCCAGCCAAGCTTTAAAGATAAAAACCTATCCACCTTGTTTTTGCATTTTAAAGGTAGGAATTACTCTGAATTGTTAAGTGATAGTGAGGCTGAGGACTGGTTTGAAATTGTTCAGTCACGTGTACAAGATGGTGAGAATGGCTACTTGTCGTTTGATGATTTTGAGCAACAACTCACTCAACTTAGCAAAGAAGTGCCAGAAAAACAGATTCTTTGGAAACAACTAGAGACTTACGCACAAACTTTTCTCTAGGTTTTCACCCCATCACATTGAAATAGTTAATACAAACAGGTATAATATTTACGCATAATTGCATATTTAAAAGGATGAGAGAAAACCTATAATGAACGCAGAAACTCGCAGTGAAATGTTTGGCAGATTGCTTAAACAAATCCCCAATCCTACGACAGAGCTAAACTACTCAACTTCTTTTGAACTTCTTATGGCAGTTACCTTATCTGCACAGGCTACAGACAAAAGTGTCAACCAAGTAACCAACGTTTTATTCCCGCTTGCCAATACGCCTGAAACAATTTTTGAGCTGGGTGAAGATACACTTCGCGATACCATTAAAACAATTGGTCTGTTCAACTCGAAAGCTAAACACATTATCCAAACTTGTAAAATTCTAATCGAGAAGTACGATTCTCAAGTGCCCGAGACGCGCAAAGAGCTTGAAGCGCTACCTGGTGTTGGTCGTAAAACTGCCAATGTTGTATTAAATACAGCTTTTGGCCAGCCGACGATTGCTGTTGATACGCACATTTATCGCGTTGCAAATCGTACTGCGATTGCCTCGGGCAAAACAGTGCTGGAAGTAGAAAAAAAACTCATCAAGTTCATTCCTGATGAATTTAAAGTACCTGCCCACCACCTCATGATCCTCCATGGTCGTTATGTTTGTAAAGCGCGCTCACCACATTGCACAGACTGCACATTGCTTGACCTTTGCGAATACGAAGAGAAAAACCTATAGTGAGATCCTTGTACAAATCAATTTAGATTTGATAGTTGGATTTTTTTTTATTTTTAAGGCATATTTTTAAAAGCCCTACTTGTTGTCTAGCAGGAAAGTGTAAAAAATCCACTACTCCAAAGGGCTGAGGCGAAAAATATTTAAAAATTCAGAAAAATTCTCATCAATAGCTAATGCTATTAATTTCAAATTATTACGCATTTTTTATTCATTTTTATCACTCAGCAAATTATAAAGTGATTTATACAAAGATCTCTCAATAACCCCATGTTGTATAGCCAAGATCGAACCAAGCAAAGGCAATTCTTAGCGAGATCTTGGCAAAAATTTACCAATAAAGAGTCGCTCGAACCACTTGAAACACTGCTGGCGTCAATCATAAAAATACACCCAGAATATCACGATTTAATCAATAATGTGGATTTGGATTATTTTCCAGAGCAAGGCGAAGTCAATCCTTTTCTACACATCAATCTGCACTTGGCACTAAGAGACCAGCTTTCAATTAATCAACCAGCGGGCATCAAAGAGGTTTACGATAAACTGCTGGCGAAGCTCAAAGACGAACACGCCGTTGAACATTTGATGATGGATTGCATTGCCGAAATGATTTTTTCTTCCCAGAAGAACAACAGTCCAATGGACCATCATGCCTACTTTCGTTGCATCCAAAACCAAGTCGATAATAACGAATGTCGATAGACGCGCATATTGAGTCTCACCTTAATTGCACAGTCGACAGCAAAACCTCTCTTAACTGCGTAAAAACCAGCGCATTCAAGGTAAAAATGACGGATGGCAAAACGCTATTTGCCAAATATCAAGAAACCGCCAATAACAATCTAATTAACCAAAGTATTGAGCTGACTCTACTTGGGGAAAGTCTCACCACACCTAAAGTGCTTGATTCTTGCCAGCACTGCCTATTGTTGGAGTGGGTTGAGACCGGGAACTGCGAAAACCATCAACATAAAATAGGCTTGGCAATGGCTAATTTACACAAGCAAAGCAATGATGTTTTTGGTTTCGAATTTGACAATACCATTGGCGAAATGCCACAACACAACGGCACAGGCGAAAACATAACATCGTGGCGAGATTTCTATTGGAAGCATCGACTTCTATTTCAAATCGAGAGCAGTAAACAGAAGCAACTGATTAACGATCCAGATTACAAACGTCTACTATCTATTGAAACGGTGCTTGATAAACTATTGAGCGACTCTATAACACCCTCTCTCTTGCACGGCGACCTTTGGTCTGGTAATGTCATCATCACTATTCAGGGGCCAGTTCTTATCGATTCTGCAGCCTATTATGGCCATAGAGAAGCGGACTTTGCCTTGATGTTTATGTTTGGTGGTTTTGGCCCCGAAGTGTTTGAAGCCTATAACGAAGTCTATCCATTTGACAAGGGCTTCGACGAACGAAAACCCTTATATATGCTCTATCACTATCTCAATCATCTGAATATATTTGGAAGCGGTTATCATGCAGGAGTGATGAATTGTGCAAAACTAATTCTTCACGCCTAACAATGCGTCGATGGCTTTTTGAGTGGTGTTTGAAATTTCAACAATTTTGTTCGATGAAGTAGCACCAAATACCACTACAACACTGTTTTTTGGAATATTAAGGGTTTTGCAAAGCAGTTGAATAACGGCTTTGTTGGCTTTACCTTTCTCTGGTTGCGCCCTGACTTTGACTTTCAGTGCATTACCAATATAGCCAGCCACTTCATCTATAGAGGCATTGGGGATAACTTTTAGCGATAGGCGTATCAATGATTACCAGTCAACGAAGTTCTTTAATAACTGAAGGCCATCGTGTTGTGATTTTTCAGGATGAAACTGCACGGCAAACATTCGATCTTTGGTAATTGCTGATGTAAATGAGTGACCATACTCTGTACTACCCGCGACTACGCTGGAATCCTTCTCTTGCACGTAATAACTATGAACACTGTAAAAACGTGCATTATTGTCAATATTATGCCAAAGGGGGTGAGCGGACACTTGATTGACCGTGTTCCAACCCATATGCGGTATCTTGAGCTTATTATTGGCAAACTTAACCACTTTTCCCTGAATGATTGACAAACCATCGGTGCCATTATTTTCCTCGCTATGATCGAAGAGCAATTGCAAACCTAAGCAAATACCTAAGAACGGCTTTTCAGCGGCGGATTTTTTTATCACTTCAACCAAATTGTGCTCATGAAGCGCCAACATGCAGGCACCCATTGCCCCTTGTCCAGGAAAAACAACACGATCAGCATCATTAATTAGTTGGGGGTCATTGGTGAGAATTGAGCGATTGTTCGGTGCAACAAACTCAAAAGCCTTTTGTACGGAACGGACATTGCCCATTCCGTAATCAACAATTGCGATGGTTTGCATATTGGGTCTTTATCAAATTTAATCGTACAAAAATCTCTTTTCTAAAGGGAGCCCTTGGTAGAAGGGATAACGCCAGCTTGTCTCTCATCAGGTGTTACCGCCATACGCAACGCTCGGCCAAACGCCTTAAAAACAGTTTCTGCTTGGTGATGTGAGTTAACGCCCTTCATATTATCAATATGAAGCGTAACTAAGGCGTGATTGACAAATCCCTGGAAGAACTCTCTAATTAAATCAACATCAAAAGAGCCCACTCTACCTCTAGTGAAATCTACATCCATCATCAAGCCGGGACGGCCAGATAAATCTAGCACCACGCGTGAGAGGGCCTCATCTAACGGCACATAAGAATGACCATAACGAGTCAATCCTTTTTTATCGCCCACAGCCTTAAAAAAAGCCTGGCCAATGGTAATGCCAATATCCTCAACCGTGTGGTGATCATCTATCTCAGTATCGCCATCACAACGGATGGTTAAATCCATCAAGCCGTGACGCGCGATTTGATCCAGCATGTGATTTAAAAACGGCACGCCCGTCTCAATGTCAGCAACACCGCTACCGTAAATATCTAGGTTAACCGAGATATCCGTCTCGTTTGTTTTGCGATCAACTTTAATCATAAGTGAATTTTATCTTAAACTATAGATAGTCTTTGATGAGTATTTCTGCGATTTGAATTGTATTCAAAGCCGCTCCTTTTCTAATGTTGTCAGACACAACCCACATATTCAAACCACGTTCGTGGCTTATATCTTCACGAATTCGGCTAACAAAAGTCTCATCATGGTTTGTTGCCTCTTCAAATGGTGTTGCATAACCGCCATTTTCATGCTCGTCAATCACCTTAACACCGGGTGCATTCTCTAATAATGCCCTTGCTTCTGCAGCAGTAATTTTTTTCTTTGTTTCAATGTTAATGGCTTCTGAATGACCAAACAAAACTGGCACACGCACCGCAGTTGGATTAACCAAGATTGAATCATCCTCAAAAATCTTTTGTGTTTCCCACACCATTTTCATTTCTTCTTTGGTGTAACCATTCTCTTGGAACACATCGATATGAGGAATCACATTAAAAGCAATTTGCCTTGGATAAACTTCAATTTCGACATCTTGGCCATTCAACAATTTAGCTGTTTGGTTTGTTAATTCAGTAATCGCCTTTTTGCCACTGCCCGAAACTGCTTGGTAAGTCGCGACATTAATTCGCTCAATGCCTACAGCATCGTAAATTGGCTTAAGGGCAACCAACATTTGAATCGTTGAACAATTTGGATTGGCAATAATATTACGATTCGTGTAGTTTGCAATCGCATGTTCATTGACTTCTGGCACAACCAAAGGGATGTCTTTGTCACGGCGAAAATATGCGGTATTGTCAATCACTACACAGCCCGTTTCAGCCGCAATCGGTGCGTATTTTTCGGAAATATGACCACCTGCTGAGAACAAACCGATTTGAACCTGAGAAAAATCAAAAGTATCCAAATCTTGCACCGTCCAAGATTTACCTTGGCAGGTTACTTTTTTACCAGCTGACTTTGCAGAGGCTAAAGGGTATAAATTATTAATTGGAAAATCACGCTGATCTAAAATTGAAATCAGAGTTTCCCCTACTGCACCAGTTGCACCAACGATTGCAACGTCATATTTTTTACTCACGACAAAATAATATTAACAAAAGGGTTTATTATACAAATCCTTACGACCAAAATACACAAATATATTCGATTAAACATGAAAAATTATTAAGGATTATGGCAAAACAAGAGCCAAAATGAAGAATCACTATCAAATCTTAAATGATTTATACAAAGGTCTCAATTTAAACGCAGTTGTCGATTTCTATATATTGATGCTGGCAACCGAATTCAGCACTTAGATGCTTGCACAATGCTTGCACACCATAGCGTTCAGTCGCGTGGTGTCCAGCTGAAATAAAAATCAAGTCATTCTCCAGTGCTGTTGCAGGCGTTTGTTCTGAGGCCTCGCCAGTAAGGTAGGCATCTACGCCAAGCTCTACTGCTTGATCAATAAAACCTTGCGCTGCACCGGTGCACCAAGCGATGCGCCTGATATTGCTGCTTTGATCGCCAATAATTAATGGCGCCCTTTGCAGTGCGTTTTCAATTTCCGTGCCAAACTCGTTAACACTTGACTCAATCTGACCCGTCCACAGCAAACTATTTACAACAGGGCTCATGTTATTAATTCCAAGCAGTTTGCCCAATTGCACATTGTTGCCAACATCGGGATGGGCATCGAGCGGTAGATGATACGCAAATAAATTGATATTATTTTCTAGCAATAAGGCAATTTTGCGACGCTTAGCGCCTCTGATTGTCTGCGAGTCGTTCTTCCAAAAAAGCCCATGATGGACAAAGATTGCATCCGCCTTTTCATCGATTGCTCGCTCGATCAGCGCGAGATTAGCGCTGACACCACTGATAATTTTATTGATTTCTTCCTTGCCTTCAATTTGCAGCCCATTGGGGCAATAGTCTTCAAAAGCATCGGCGTTGAGATACGATTGGGTGTAGCTCTTTAGCGCTTCACGGCTAGCCATAAAAACTTTTTAGTTGTTGTAGCAAGGCATTGTTCTCACTAGCATTGCTCACTGTTACCCGAACACAATTACTCAGTTGCGGATGACTGGCAAAGTTTTTAATGAGCACGCCGTTGTCTTTTAAGAACTCAAATAGCGCATTCGCATCGGGCGTTTTGACCAGTAAAAAATTAGCATCTGATGGATAGACTGTTAACGCTTGAATGGCGACCAACTCCTTAAATAAGCGCCCTCTTTCCTCAATAATCACTTGTGCATTTGCAGCAATTCGGTCTTTTTCTTTTAGAAGAAAATTGGCACTGGCTTGGGTTAATGTGTTGATATTGTAAGGTAGGCGCAACTTATCTAAGTGACCAACCGTTTCCGGATTGCCAATCAACAAACCCAGTCTCAGTCCCGCAAAACCGATTTTGGATACCGTTCTGAGTAACACCATATTTGGATAATTACTGACTTCGCTTAAAAAGCTGTCTTTAGCATATGCGTAATAAGCCTCGTCCACCACAACTAGAGCGTCGCTAGCCTTTATGATTTTTTTGATAGAATCTCGATCAAAAGCATTGCCTGTTGGGTTATTTGGATAAGAAATAAAAATCAGTTTTGGCTGTATTTTTTCAATCGTTGCAAGTGTTGCATCCAAATCAATCTCAAAATTCTCGTCAAGCATCACCCCTTTATAATTAAGGCGAGTGAACTTGGCAATCATTTCGTACATAACAAAACTGGGCTCAACACTGAGGATGGTATCACCTGTGCCACAAGCTAACGCCAATAGCTGGATAAGCTCATCTGAGCCATTGCCTAGCAAAATATCCAAATCTTCGGGGATGTCCATTAAATTTCTTAACGTTTGCTGCAACTCTTCAGCGCCCGCATCAGGGTAACGATTGAGCTCCGCCTCCGCCAAATAGGCAAGATAAGGCTCGATTAAATCTTCAGGGACTATAAATGGACTTTCCATAGCATCCAGTTTTATCATATTTTGTGACTTCGGGACATGATAAGCCTGAATCTCTTGAATATCTGAGCGTAACCATTGATTAATAAAAGACATTATGTTGGCTTAGAGCGATTGGGGTGATATTGCATTTTACCCAGCTTTTTTGCATTTAATAATGTTTGATAACAGTAGTCCAGCGCCCTCTTGCAGGCAATATCAACATCAATACCGAGTGCAAGCAACGCACTAATCGAGCTTGAAAGCGTACAACCAGAGCCGTGATATTCACCCGGTAATTTGACGTAGTTGAAACTGGCGAACAACTTGTCCTGTTGATACAAGCGATGTTCAATTTCATTTTGTGAATCGTCCGTACCAGTGATCAATGTCCAGGGGCGACTCAATAACGCCACCGCTTTAACTTCATCAAGATCTGGCGCCAATAGTGCCAACTCTGATCTATTAGGTGTAATTATCTCAGCCAACGGGATAAGTTTATCTTTCATTGCAGCTATAGCACCTTCATCAAGCAATTGTTTGCCACTACTGGAGCAAACAATTGGATCGAGTACAACCCTTAACTCGGGTTTTTTGGCGAGCAAATTAGCAATAGTATTAATTTGAGAAGCCGAACCCAAAAGGCCAATTTTAGCTACTTGAAAATCAATATCAACAATCAATGCCCTAAATTGCGCTTCAATGAGAGCGCAATCGACCGAGTGAACCATCGTTACTTCAGATGTATTTTGAGCAGTTAATGTGGTGGCAATAGGCAGCGCCGTAATGCCGAATTGATTAATCGACTCAATGTCAGCGCTTAGGCCAGCAGCGCCACTAGGATCAAGCCCAGAAAAAACTAAAACGCTTTCTGAAAAAGACCCTGACATCAACTAGCGCAATTCTTTCTCAATGAGGTAATCAACCACCTTAAAAATACCCTCGATACTACCTGCATGCGCTGCATCTACCCAGTACTTACCGTTAACGACCAGTGTTGGTACGCCTTGCGCCTGATACTTGAATGAGTTGGCCTTTGCTTTATTGACATTTACAGCCACTGAATATTGCTTAAAGGCATCATTGGCTTTAGTCATATCAACACCATTAATGTTTAGCCAATTTACAAAATCCTCTTGCGAATTAAAATCAATACCGTCTCTGTGAATGGCACTAAAAAGTGGTGTGTTCAGTCGATCAAATTCGCCTAAGTGTTTCAAGATATAGTAGAAAATCGCACCTTTTTCCCATCGTTCTGAAAAAACGGCAGGCTGGCGGACAAATTCTGCTTTATCCGTCAGGTTTGCTTCCATCTCATGAATATATGGCTCTAGATTGTAGCAATGGCTACAGTAATACCAAAATAATTCCCTTACTTCAACCTTATCGCCAGTTTCCGTTTCAACCGGCTTGTTAATAACAACATAATGCTTACCTGCAATAAATACTTGCTCTTCATATGCTTTCTCAGCTTCATTTTCAACAACTGTCACCTGCGCGGATACAGTGTGCTCAACGTTTTGCTTCTCAGCTACTTCCATCTGAGCACCAAAGGTGGTTTGAGCAATTGTATTATCTGCATTAACCCCAAATAAGAAAAAATAGCCAGCAGTGGCAAAAATAACAACGAGAACGATTAAGATCGGTAATTTTTTCATTGACTTGAATTATTTAAAAAGTTTTTCAATATTATACTGATTCAAAACAAAATCTTTCCTAGATTGAAAAGCCTGCCACAGCTTTTGATAGGTTTGTTTTTCAATTGGATGCTTTTTGATTGCACTCAGTTCTGCCAATGGTGCCAAAAAGTAAGCGCATTTGAGAACATCGGAACGAGGCAAGTTCAATGCTGTATCAACCACCTCATTATAAAGCACCAAATCAAGATCAATGATTCGTGCAGAAAATTTAGGCAGCTCTCGATCCCTACCTAAAGCATTCTCGATCTCCTTTAAAGTCGATTTCACCTCATGACTTGACTTTTCGGTAGTGGCGTTGACGCCAATATTATAAAAATCATTACCCTTAAAGCCCTCAGCGGGACTTTCATACAATGAAGAAACAACAATATCAGAAAACTCTTCTTTGAGTGCTTCAAGCGCAAGCGTGATCTTTAAAGCTCGATTTTCATTTGAGCCAATATTGATATGAACATCGCTCATTAAGTTTATTGCTTATGTGAAGATCTCTCAATAATAACACCAACGCCTTCAGCGCCAGTGACCGCCTCACCTTTGTTTAGCTTTAACTTAACCCACGCTACACCAAATTCATTGAGTATGATTTGACACACTTCCTCGGCCAATGTCTCAACGAGCTGGAACTCACTACCTCTCACATAGTTACTAAGACGATTACAAACAGCATGGTAGTTCACCGCCTGATCAATATTATCGGTATCAGCGGCAGCGGCATTGTTAGAAGACATTTCTATATCCAAAACAATGTCTTGACGAATTTTACGCTCCCAATCATAGATTCCGATGACCGTATCAATCTTTAGACCTTGTATAAAAACAATATCCATATTGTCATTATTGAATCACAAAGCCCATATGATACCTTTGGCTAAAGTTTTTAACGCTACAAATATTGAGACCTTTGCATAAATCATTTTAAAATATATAATGGTTTATGTAAAGATCTCATGTTACTGATTGATATAATTTAGCTCAGGCTTAAAGTGCTTTATCTGAAAGCCACACCAAAGGAGGAAGGTTTGATTTTTTACTTTTTGTTAATTGCAGCTTATTTGATTGGCTCGATTTCATCTGCAATTCTCGTCTGTAAAGCACTTGGCTTACCAGACCCCCGCACGCAAGGCTCTAATAACCCTGGCGCCACCAACGTTCGCCGAATAGCTGGTAATAAAGTCGCAGCTATTGTGCTTTTAGGTGATACTTTTAAAGGCTTTCTGCCGGTGCTATTGGCAACAACACTTGAGCTGAGTTTATTTGAGATCTCTTTGGTTGGACTTGGCGCTTTCCTGGGTCATATTTATCCCGTTTTTTTCGATTTCAAAGGCGGTAAAGGGGTAGCGACCTATATTGGCATACTGCTCGCTTGCAGCACAATAGTTGGCATTGTCTTTATCTGTATTTGGTTATTTATTGCAAAGGTATTAAAAATTTCTTCACTATCAGCGTTGGTGGCAACAGCTATTTCGCCTGTTTATTACTACCTGTTTGTTGATGACGCGCGCTCGGCAATTGTTATCACTATTATCTGTGGATTAATTTTCTACACACATCGTAGCAACATCACAAGACTCATTAATAACGAAGAAGATGGCATTAAGTCTTAGTATTGACGCCTTTCTTTAGCAAGTAAAGCGCAACGGCTACCAGCATAACAATCATTAAGAGAGGCACAATAAATGCTAAATAAAGATCTGTAGAGCCAACCCCCAACATGCCTAATCTAAAGCCATCCATCATATAATAAATTGGATTAAAAGCCGATAGAGAACGCCAAAAGCTGGGCAAAATGTCGATGCTATAAAACATACCACCCAGATAAGTCAAAGGCAGTAAGACAAAGGTTGGCACAATGGATATGTCATCGAAAGATTTGGCAAAAATAGCGTTAATAAAGCCGGCCAAAGCAAACATCACCGAAGTTAATAAAAAAGAAAGAGCAAGAATACTGTAACTGTAAATACTGATCTCAACAAAGAATGAAATGCTAAAAGTAACCGCCAACCCAACACACAATCCCCGCACCACACCACCAGAAACAAAGCCTAACAATATTATCCAATTGGGTATGGGCGAAACCAACAACTCTTCAAAACTGTGATTATATTTTGTCATGAAAAAAGAGGAGACTGTATTGGCATAAGACTGCATAATCACTGTCATTAAAATAATGCCAGGAACAATAAAATGTAAATAATCAATTCCTTGCATGTGTCCAATCCTCTCTCCCATTAAGCCGCCAAAAATAAGAAGGTAAAGAGAAGTGGTTACTACTGGTGGCACAATGGTTTGAACCCAAATGCGCGCAAAACGTAGAATTTCTTTAACAACAATAGTTTGGTAAGCAATCCACATAACTATTCGTCCTTGCTGGTCAGTGATAAAAACAAATTCTCAAGACGATTTTGAGCTGAGCGAATATTGGCAACACTAACATTCTGTAATAATAATTTGGTAATGACGGCCGAAATTGTTGTTGATTCTGGGAGTGTTACTTGTAAAGTATGCGCGTCTAAAACTTCACACTCGCAATTTTTAATTTTTATACTGTTTGACAAACTTTCAACGCACTCAAATATTAATACTTGGTGTTTGGCTTTTTTAAGCAAAGCCTTCATACTAGATTGTGCCACAATCTCGCCCTCATTAAGTATGGCAATGTTTCGACACATTGATTCTGCTTCTTCCAAGTAGTGTGTTGTCAGAATGATGGTCAACCCCTCCTGATTGAGTTGCTTTAAAAAGCGCCACATAGACCGACGAATCTCAACATCAACTCCGGCAGTTGGCTCATCCAAAATAAGAATCTCTGGATTATGCATCAGTGCACGCGCCAACATTAGTCGACGTTTCATGCCGCCCGATAAAGACTGTGGCACTTCTAGGCGTCGATCCCAAAGATTGACTTTTTTTAGCAACACCTCAGCACGAAGTGTCGCTTCTTTACGGTTGATACCAAAATAGCCCGCCTGATTAATGAGTATTTCAATATTTGGCTCATGCGGATTAAAATTAAACTCTTGCGGCATCAGGCCAATTTTTCGTTTAACTTCGTTAATATTTTTCCCTTGATTAAGACCATCAATCTCAACAGAACCCGATGTTGGAGTGATCAAACCACAAATAATCCCAATAGCGGTTGTCTTACCAGCACCATTAGAGCCCAATAAGGCAAAAAAATCACCTTTTTCGACCTTTAAATCAACTGCTTTGAGAGCTTCAAAACCATTCGAATAGGTTTTGCTTAATGCATTGGTAGAAAGAGCATGTGTCATAAATAAATTAACTCTCAAATAAAAAAATTAACCCTCAGGAAAAGTGGCTGAGGCGGGTGTTTTACACAATCAGCATCTCGCTTAAATAAGCTAAATGATTTTAACATTTATCAACATTATTGGGCTAATTTTGCGATAATTACCCCCTTGAAACAATTAGCTACTTTTCTAAGAAAATGTCAACAACAAAAAATGTCACCTTGCCAGATATTGGCGACTCCGATCAGGTTGAGGTAATAGAGGTTTTAATAGCCGTCGGCGATCATGTTGAAGAGAATGACAGCATAATCACCTTAGAAAATGACAAGGCGACAATGGAAATTCCTGCACCTTTCTCAGGCACAGTCAAGTCTGTCGAAGTCACTGTTGGCGAAAAAATATCCAAAGATAGCCTAATCATTACTCTCGACGGCACTGAGGACTCCCCAAGCGAAGAAAGCTATTCTACTAATGCAGGCACTGAAGCAGCAGAAGAATCAGCAGCCACTTCAAATATTATCGAGGTAGTAGTGCCGGATATTGGCGACATCGATCAAGTGGAAGTAATTGAAATATTGAGTGCTGTGGGTGATGATATTAGCAAAGAACAAAGTATTATCACCTTAGAAAGCGATAAAGCCTCTATGGAAATCCCATCTCCATTGGCTGGAAAAATAACAAAAATACCCTTAAGTGTTGGAGACAAAGTCTCGGTTGGTGACCTTATTCTTTCACTTGAAGCCAAAAGTGAGAACGCCAATACGGCCAAGGCTACTGTAGTCGAAAGTACGCCCACAATAATTGACGCAACCGAACAAGAGCCAATCAAGATTGTTGATGAAGTGATCTCTGTTGCCACTTCGCCGGAATCACACGCCTCTCCTTCGATTAGAAAATTAGCGCGTGAATTGGGTGTTGATTTATCTAACATCAAGGGCAATGGCCAAAAAGGTCGTATCTTAAGTGCCGACCTAAAGGACTACGTTAAACAAATTATCAGCGGTAGTGGTCCGATTGAGGATGGTGTAGAAGTTGTGCCACTTTCGAGAATTAAAAAGCTTTCTGGCAAACATTTAGCAAAGTGCTGGAGTGAAATACCCCACGTCACTCAGTTTGACTCAGTCAACATTGAGCAAATGGAAGAATTCCGAACACACCAAAAAGCAAGAGGTGTTAAATTATCGCCTCTGGTTTTTATCATGAGGGCCGTTGTCCAGGTTCTTAAGCAACACCCACACTTTAATGCTTCACTCGACGAATCTGGTGAAAACCTTTTGGTAAAACAATACTACAACTTAGGCATAGCTATGGATACGCCTGACGGATTGATCGTGCCAGTTATTCGCGATGTAGGCAAGAAATCTCTAATTGAACTTGCAGACGAACTTACTGAAGTATCAACTAGAGCAAGGGAAAGTGGCCTCAGTAAGGCAGAAATGCAAGGCGCAGGCTTTACCATTTCAAGTCTTGGTGGCATTGGTGGGACGCAATTTACACCAATTATCAATTCACCAGAAGTGGCTATCCTTGGTGTTTCTAGAACACAAATTATGCCTGTCTGGAATGGTGACGCATTTATTCCAACTGCAACATTACCACTAGCGCTTTCTTACGACCATCGTGTGATAGATGGCGTACAAGGTGCTAGATTTATGGCAGATCTTAATCAAGTGCTGAAAAATATTATGGAGATATTGTTATGACCCACACACAAGTTTTAGTCATTGGCTCTGGCCCAGGCGGCTATACAGCGGCATTTCGTGCGGCCGATCTTGGCAAGGAAGTAACATTGATTGAACGCCATGATAATTTAGGTGGTGTTTGTTTGAATGTAGGCTGTATTCCTTCAAAGGCACTGCTTCACACTGCCGAGGTTATTAACGAAGCAAAGACTGCCGAACACTTAGGTGTACATTTCGAGGCACCCTCAATAGACATTGATGGCGTCAGGAAGAACAAGACAGATATAGTGACCAAACTAACCGGTGGCATTAAAGCATTGGCCAAAGCCAGAAAAGTTAATGTTATCGCTGGTTATGCGCAGTTTATCTCAACTAATCAAGTTAGTATTGAAGGCGGTGACGAAGTCATTGAGTTTGAAGATTGTATTATTGCGGCAGGCTCTCAAGTCACAAAAATCCCAAGCTTCCCTTTTGAGGACGATCGCGTGATGGATTCGACAGATGCCTTAGAACTTAGTGATATCCCTAAGCGACTGCTGGTTGTTGGTGGCGGTATTATCGGCCTTGAAATGGCCACAGTATATGAGGCACTCGGCAGTGAAATCACCATCGTTGAATTGGCAGAGCAATTAATTCCAAGCGCAGATAAAGACATAGTCAGTCCGCTATTCAAACGCATTAAAAAGAGCTATGAAAATATTTACCTTAATACAAAAGTTACCAAAATGGAGGCTAGTAAAAAAGGCATCAAAGTTGACTTTGAAGGCAAAGGTGCACCTGAAACTGACACATTTGACAAAGTACTGGTATCTGTCGGTCGCTCACCAAATGGCGCACTGATTGGCGCAGATAAGGCGGGAATATTAGTAGACGAGCGCGGCTTTATCACCACTGACAGACAAATGAAAACCAATGTTGAACATATTTATGCGGTTGGTGATGTTGTTGGCCAACCTATGTTGGCACACAAGGCGGTTCACGAAGCCAAAGTGGCAGCAGAAGTAATTTGTGGACACAAATCTGGCTTTGATGCGCTCACCATTCCATCCGTTGCCTACACCGATCCAGAAGTAGCTTGGACCGGTAAAACCGAGAAAGAGTTAAAAGCAGAAGGCATTTCTTATAAAAAAGGTGTTTTCCCCTGGGCAGCCTCTGGCCGTAGCCTGAGCATTGGTCGCAGCGAAGGCGTAACAAAGGGATTATTCGATAGCACAAACGGTAAAATACTCGGCATGGGTATCTGTGGTACCAACGCGGGTGAACTCATAGCAGAGGCAACTTTAGCGATTGAAATGGGCTGCGATATGAGTGATATTGCACTCACAGTGCACGCCCATCCAACACTTTCGGAGACAACGGCTTTTGCGGCTGAAATGGCGGAAGGCACAATCACTGACCTAATGCCGCCAAGAAAAAGAAAATAGGGAGCGACATGGATATTACAAAAGCAAGAAGAAACGTTATTGAGCAGCAAGTGCGCCCTTGGGGTGGTCTTAACGTGCGGGCCAATCAAGCCTTGAGCGACGTACCACGAGAAAATTTTGTGCCAGAAAATTTTCAAGGCCTTGTTTTTGCTGATATTGAAATCCCTCTCAGCAGCAGCGCCAAAATGTTCTCGCCAAAAATTGAGGGTAGAATTTTGGACTCTGTTGATGTTAAAAGCGATGAAAGTGTCCTAGAAATTGGTACGGGTAGTGGTTATTTCACAGCGGTACTTAGCAAGCTTGCTGATAGTGTTGTGAGTATTGAAATTGATCAAGCGCTATCCGCTTCTGCCACAGAAAATCTGAAATCACTTAATGTAAACAATGTTGATTTACAAGTTTCAGACGCTTTAACAACTGACTTCTCAAACCAAAAATACGACGTTATTGTCCTTGGCTGCTCGCTAAACAAGCAGAGTAAGAAATTGAATGAATTACTCAATACCGGTGGCAGACTGTTTGCTGTTATTGGCAGTAAGAATAAAATGCGGGCAACGCTTATTACCAGAATTAGCGAAAACGAATGGCAGACAAAATCAATTTTTGAAACCCATTTAGATTATATGAAAGGCCAAGAACCAACGGCAGTATTCGCTTTTTAGATAGAGGCCTTTGTATAGATCATTTAATATTTGCTGAGTGATAAAAATGAGTAAAAATGAGTAAAAATGTGAAATTAATAGCACTGGCTATTGATAAGAATTTTTCTCCACTTTTTAGCATGTTTGAGACTCAGCCCTTTGGGATAGGCGATTTTTATTATTTTACTGCGTTAATTTTTTTCGCCAGACAACAAGTAGAACTTCAAAACATATGCCTTACAAAATAATAAAAATTCCACTATCAAATCTAAAATGATCTATACAAAGGCCTCTAGATCAAGCTAGACTATGTTGAATTCTCTTTTCAACTTCCTGATTAATAAATCGGCACTGGCATTAGCCCTGCTACTAGTCTTGGTCGTTGCGCTGCTGTCGCAAATTCCACACTTCTCTCTTGATGCTTCGTCAGACTCTTTGGCGCTTGAGGGCGATAACAATCTTGCTCTGTATGAGCAAACCCAGAAAACCTTCCAAACCTCCAGCCCGCTTATTATTAGCTACACCACTGATGATGGTGTTTTGGATTCCCAACAAATTGATTATTTGAGAACACTTAGAGATAACATACTCGCGCTTGAAAGCGTGACTTCAGTTTCCTCAATTCTTGATGTGCCTTTGTTTCAATCCCCACCGCTTTCACTTTTAGAGTTGACCGGTCCTGCAATCACCATTGATAACAACAAAGCCGATATGTCGATTGTTGCGAACGAATTCAACAACAGTCCACTTTATGCCAACAACCTAGTCAGCCTTGATGGAAAAACATCAGCACTACTGATTGATCTTAAAAAGGTCGGTCAATCAACTGAAGAGGTTAATGATGCACTCGCAGGGGCGGTACAAAGCATTCGAGCAATAATGGCAGATTACAGTAATAATGCTCAGCTCTATTTAGGTGGCATACCATTGATTAGAAATGACATCATTGCCTACATTACTAGCGACCTTGTTCTCTTCAGTCTTGCCGTTGTGCTTGTTATGTCAATCATGATGGCTGTTATTTTTAGAGGCATAAGGTGGGTTTTATTACCAATTGGCATCAGTGTTATAGGTGCGCTAGTGATGACAGGCACACTTGGCGTTTTAGGGTGGAAAGTAACCATCATCTCTTCCAACTTTTTCTCACTACTGCTTGTGATGACACTCTCAGTCACCATTCATCTAGTAGTGAGATTTAAAGAACTCGCCCAACAAACCCCTGAAGCCGATGTCAAAGATCTAACTCTGCTCACTTTGCAACAAATGCTCAAACCGTGCTTATTCACAACACTGACAACAATCATTGCATTTGCCTCGTTAATGATTAGCGATGTACGCCCCGTGATTGACTTCGGCTGGATGATGGCCATTGGTGTTACTATTGCCATGCTGCTGTCTTTCTCGGCCTTTCCGATAGTAATGTGTTTGCTACCACCACCAAAAATTAATAAGCACTCTACTGAGTTCGCTTTCACTCAAAAACTCGCTAATTTCACCCATCAATACGGCAACCAACTTATTATTGGATTGATTCTTATCGTTACCATCGCTCTAATTGGCATTAATAAATTGAGCGTTGAAAACCGCTTTATCGATTATTTCAAGAAATCTAGCGAAATCCACCAAAGCTTGAGCCTAATTGACCAACAACTGGGCGGCACTATGTCTCTGGAAATTGTCTTTGATGACATGGCTAACGCCTTCTGGGTGGACAGCTTCTTGCGTGAAGACATCCATAACATTCATCAGTATCTAGACAACCTTGATGCCACGGGTAAAGTACTATCAATTGATACGATGATGCAAATCCTCACACAAGCCAATGCCGGCATACCACCGAATGGTTTTTTGTTAATGCTAGCTAAACAACAAATGCCAGATTTTGCCAAAGTACAAATACTTGACCCTTATCTATCTGAATCGGAAAACCAGCTTAGAATGGTTGCTCGTATTCGAGAGACCGATGTCTCACTCAAGAGAGACGAGCTTATTAATGAAGTAAGAACACACCTTGTCAATGAGTTTAATCTCAAGCCAGAAAGTTTTAGAATGACTGGTGAGTTTGTTTTATACAACAATCTTTTGCAAAGCTTGTTCGAGTCTCAAATCAAAACCATTGCACTGGTGTTTGCGATGATTTTTGTGATGTTTTTATTTGCCTTTAAATCGATTAGTCTCTCTATTTTGGCGCTGATTCCCAATACTCTGCCATCACTGCTTATTTTAGGCATTATGGGACTTGCTAATATTCCGCTTGATTTAATGACGATTACCATTGCCGCCATCGCCATTGGGATTGGTGTGGACAATGCTATTCACTATATTCATCGCTATAAATCAGAGTTTAAAGTTGATCAAGATTACCTAGCGACTATGTATCGCTCACACGCCTCTATTGGCCTTGCAATGTTCTATACATCCATCACAGTTGCTTTTGGTTTTTTGGTGCTGGCATTGTCTAATTTTATCCCTAGTATATACTTTGGTATTTTTACCGCAATTGCCATGCTCAGCGCTGTACTGGTGAACCTCACTTTGTTGCCAAAACTGTTACTGATGTTTAAGCCAACAATGGGAAAATAAATGAGCAGACAATAAAAAACCCGCCTCGAATAAGAGTGCGGGTTTAGTCTACTATTCTAAAGGAGAGATAAGTTAACTAGTAGGGTTTAACTCAGGCGAGTATTATATACGCAAATCAACACTAAATATAACTTTTTTTTATAATTTATTTTCTACCTTAATTAATCTAATTTTAGCCCCAATTTTTTCAATTATCTATGCCAAAAACTTACCAATTTGACGTTCTCATTATCGGCTCTGGTGCAGCCGGATTGATGGGCGCAATACAGCTTTCCGAGGATTTGTCAATAGCACTAATTGCCAAAGATCAACTTTTAGAAGGCTCCTCTTATTATGCGCAGGGTGGCATCTCTGCAGTGCTCGATTCTGCCGATGATTTCAATTCTCACATACAAGATACAATAAAAACTGGCTTTGATTTAGGCAACGAACAAAGTATTCGGTTTATGGTCGAACAAGCGCCAAACGCCATTAAAGATTTAGAAAAAGCAGGGGTGGAATTTTCTCACCAAGGCAAAGAATATGATCTCACAACTGAAGGTGGTCATAGCGCTAAACGCGTTGCTCATGTGTCGGACAAAACTGGCCAATCCGTTCAAACAAATTTACTGGCACAAGTGCGTCAAAAATCAAATATTACGCTTTTTGAACACCACACAGCCATTGATCTTTTAATGAAAGATAAACAATGCTTTGGTGCTTATGTATACGACAAAAAAAATGACCGAGTTTTTTCTTTTATTTCGAGCAAAACAATTATAGCTACAGGCGGCGCATCAAAAGCATACCTCTACACCTCGAATCCAGATACATCGACGGGTGACGGTATTGCTATGGCGTATCGTGCAGGCTGCGAAATTATTAATATGGAATTTGCACAATTTCACCCGACTTGTCTTTTTCATCCTCATGCCAAATCATTTCTCATTTCAGAAACGCTCAGAGGTGAAGGCGCCAAGCTAACTTTGCCAAATGGTGAACCGTTCATGCACAAATACGATGAACGAGAAGAAATGGCGCCCCGCGATATTGTTGCTAGAGCCATCGATCATGAAATGAAAACACACGGTTTTGATTGTGTTTATCTTGATTTATCCTTTAAAGACAGTCACTGGATTGTTGAGCGCTTTCCCACAATTACCAAGCGCTGTCTTGCTCTGGGTGTTGACATTTGTAGTGAACGCATACCTGTGGTGCCAGCTGCACACTACACATGTGGAGGTGTTGGTGCTGATATGAATGCTCAAAGCAATATCGATAACCTATACGCCATTGGCGAAGTAGCGCACAGTGGTGTTCATGGTGCTAATAGAATGGCAAGTAATTCGCTACTTGAGTGCCTTGTTTTTGCCAAAACTTGTGCAAAGCATATTAATAAAAACGAAAGACAAATTGATGACCTACCTACATTTGAAGATTGGGATGCTTCGAGGGTAGAACACTCACAAGAAAAAGTCGTGGTCTCCCATCTTTGGCATGAGGTGAGACGCCTGATGTGGAACTTCGTTGGTATTGTTCGCAGTGATCGTCGCCTACAATCGGCTCAACGTCGATTAGCGCAAATTCAAAAAGAAGTAAATGACTATTACCGTCTCTATATTCTTACGGAAGACCTTATCGAGCTTCGTAATCTTGTACAAACGGCCCAAATCATTGTAGAATCCGCTCTCTCAAGAAAAGAGAGTCGTGGATTGCATTTCACCCTAGACTACCCAGAGCAATTAGAAAGCGCGCATAATAGCGTCATTACAAAGACATCATAAAAATCATGCTTCTGCCTATTCTTTGCTATCCAGACAAAAAACTCAGGACCGTTGCCAAGCCTGTTGCAGTAGTTGATGACGCCATTAAAACGCAAGTTAAAAACATGTTTGAAACCATGTACGACGCACCAGGTATTGGCCTAGCTGCAACTCAAGTTGACTTTCATCAAAGACTAATTGTGATTGATGTTTCGGATGAGCAGAATCAACCACTGTGCTTAATCAACCCTGAAATTATAGAAAAATCCGGTGAAATTGAATTGGAAGAAGGCTGTCTATCTGTGCCTAATTATTATGAGAATGTCAAGCGTGCCAATGACATCAAAGTTCGCGCTCTTAACCAAAATGGTGAAAAATTTGAAATGGAGGCCAGCGAAATATTGGCCGTCTGTATTCAACACGAGATTGATCACCTCAATGGTATTCTTTTTGTTGATTATATTTCAAAACTCAAACAAAAACGCCTTAAAGAAAAAGCCAACAAGAAGGTAAAAAGACTTTAGGCCCGGATAAGATCTTGGCAATAATCATTTTAAATTTACTGCTTCAATAAAAGTGAATATTGGTCCCTTTAAGCTAAAAACTCAAGTGCTACTCGCGCCAATGGCAGGTACCAGTGACAAGCCCTTTCGACTACTTTGCCGCCAACAAGGTGCAGCACTAACAACCTCAGAAATGGTGGTTATTCAAAAACACCTTCTCAATACCAATAAATCAAAATATCGCCTAGACTTTAGCGGCGAACAACCACCGATTAGTATTCAGATAGCTGGATCTGAGGCATCTCAACTGGCTGAGTCAGCTATACAGGCCGTGGCCTTTGGTGCCGACATCATTGATATTAACATGGGCTGTCCTGCTAAAAAAGTTTGTAATAAGGCCGCAGGTTCGGCGCTGATGCAAAATGAAAAACTGGTTGAAGATATCCTCAATTCTGTTGTAAGTAGCGTTGATGTGCCAGTCACTCTGAAAATGCGCACCGGTTGGAACGAGGAAAATAAAAATGCGCCAACAATCGCCAAAATAGCCGAAGAGTCTGGCATAAAAATGCTGGCCATTCACGGCAGAACGCGCGCGCAAAAATACCATGGTCATGCCGAATACGACACCATTAAAAAGATTGTCGACCAAGTTTCAATTCCGGTGGTTGCCAATGGCGATATTACCAGCGGCAAAAAAGCCAAAGCCGTTTTAGATTATACCGGCGCTGAGGCTGTTATGCTAGGTAGAGCCACACAAGGTAACCCGTGGTTAATTGGCCAAGTGCACCACTACCTATCCACAGGGGAAAATGAAAAAACCCTTAGCGTGAATGCAAAAATACCAGTAATCCTCGACCACATTCAAAAAATACACAAATTTTATGGCGAAAAAATGGGCACTCAGTTGTCCAGAAAGCATATTTTTTGGTATGCTATGCAACTTGACCAAGAAAAAGGCAAGGTATTTTGGCCAACTGTTAATCGAGTGATCGACCACTCGGAACAATTAATTATATTTCGCGATTTTTTACATTCATTATGAAAGAAAGGGATTTACACCATTGTATCAACCTCAAGCTTGATCGATATTTTAAGCACTTAAACGGTGAGAGTACCACTGGTGTATTCAAAATGGTCACCCAGCAAGCAGAATCAGCAACCCTAAATTATGTGCTCGATCAAGTTAATCAAAATCACAGCGAGGCCGCGAGAATTCTAGGCATTAATCGCGCAACACTTAAGAAAAAAATAGCACTCTACCAACTCTAGATAGCGTTCTCTTATATAATTAAACACTACACCTTAACAACTATTGTCAATGGCCATAAAACGCGCTCTGATTAGTGTTTCCGACAAATCAGGTATTATAGAATTTGCTCAAAAACTAGCCAACTTAGGCATTGAAATTATCTCAACGGGCGGCACCGCCAAACTTCTAGAAGAAAGCAACATTCCGGTGATTGAAGTCTCTGACTACACCAATTATCCAGAGATGATGTCGGGTCGTGTTAAAACACTTAACCCTAAAATTCACGGTGGCATATTGGCACGTCGTGGCATTGATGAAGTCGTGATGGCTGAGAATGACATCAATCCAATTGATTTGGTCGTGGTCAACCTATACCCCTTTCAGGAAACAATCGCTAAAGCGAATTGCACGCTGGATGATGCGATTGAAAACATTGATATCGGTGGTCCTGCCATGCTGCGTTCAAGTGCCAAAAATCATGCCTCCGTCACCGTTATTGTCGATAGCGCCGACTATCAAAGTGTGCTTAATGAAATTAGTACATCAGGTGATACGGCTTTAGGCACACGCAAAAAACTCGCGTTGAAAACTTTCGAACACACCGCCCAGTACGATGGCGCTATTGCAAACTACCTTGGCAAGGAAGAAGATGGTTTTTCGAACACCATAAACCTGCAATTTGTAAAATCTCAAACCATGCGTTATGGTGAGAACCCACATCAATCGGCAGCTTTTTACAAAGAAACCAATCTGCTTGAAGCGAGCGTTGCCTCAAGCACACAACATCAAGGCAAAGCCTTGTCTTTTAATAACATTGCTGACGCCGATGCCGCGCTTGAATGCGTCAGAACTTTTTCAGAACCTAGCTGTGTCATTGTCAAACACGCCAACCCTTGCGGTGTAGCCACAAGAAATTCAATTCTTGAAGCTTATGATGATGCGTATAAAACCGACCCAACATCAGCCTTTGGTGGCATTATCGCTTTTAACCGTGCGCTAGACGCTAAAACAGCTCAGAGCATTCTCGATCGTCAATTCGTTGAGGTGATTATTTGCCCTAGTATTGATGTCGATGCAAAAGATGTTTTAGCAAGCAAGCAAAACGTACGCACACTTGAGTGTGGTAACCTGCAAACAGCAAAACCAGCACTGGATTACAAGAAGGTGACCGGTGGTTTATTGGTTCAAGACAAAGATCTGGGCTCTGTAAATGAATCTGAGCTTAAATGCGTCAGCAAAACACAGCCAACCGAACAACAAATACAAGACATGTTGTTTGCCTGGAAAGTGGCTAAAAGCGTGAAATCCAACGCCATTGTTTACGCCAAGAATCAAATGACCATTGGCATTGGCGCAGGGCAAATGTCACGTGTTTATTCAGCCAAAATCGCTGGTATTAAAGCCTCCGACGAAGGTTTAGTTGTCGAGGGCTCAGTAATGGCCTCAGATGCCTTCTTGCCGTTTAGAGACGGCGTTGATGCCGCGGCTAAAGCGGGTATTAAAGCGATTATCCATCCGGGTGGTTCGATGCGTGATGAAGAAGTGATAGAAGCGGCTAACGAACACGGCATAGCCATGGTCTTTACTAACATGCGCCACTTCAAACACTAATTTCTAGAGCTGCTTTTTACTCATCTCAATAAATACCTTCAATATTGAAGACATGTGAAACTAGCCGGAATTTTTATTC
>CAJXHL010000014.1 GCA_913054335.1 uncultured Gammaproteobacteria bacterium
GCTCTAGTGACAAAACCATTAAGGTTTACGAGGGTTATTACCACGAGGTATTTAACGAGCCAGAGCTTAGACGCAATCAAGTATTTAACGATATGCAGGATTGGCTGGAATCGCATACTCCATTAAAATCATAATTAAATGACTAGACTGATTGCTATGTAATTAATCACCATCTATAAACTAGGTTAAATAATGAAAACAAAAAATGAAATAGTCGAGAGTTGGTTGCCCCGATATACGGGTACTCCACTTGATAAATTTGGGCAATATATATTACTAACTAATTTCTCGAATTATGTAGACATGTTTGCCGAGATTCACGGTGTGAGTGTTGCCGGCACGGATAAACCCATGCAAGTGGCAACAGCAAAGAACATTTCTATCATTAATTTTGGTATGGGTAGCGCGATGGCTGCTACTGTGATGGACTTACTTTCAGCAGTCAAGCCTAAAGCGGTCTTATTCCTAGGAAAGTGTGGCGGTCTAAAGAAAAAAATCAAACTTGGCGACTTGATTTTGCCCATTGCAGCAATCAGAGGTGAAGGCACGAGCAATGAATATTTACCGCCTGAAATTCCGGCATTACCGTCCTTTCTTTTGCAAAGTGCTGTTTCTTCGGTGATTAAGAGTCACGATTTGGATTATTGGACCGGCACAATTTATACCACTAATAGAAGAGTGTGGGAGCACGACAACGAATTTAAAAAATATTTAAGAAAAATAAGAGTGGCGGGCATTGATATGGAAACTGCGACCATTTTCTTGGTTGGGTTTGTTAACGAAATTCCGCACGGCGCTTTATTATTGGTTTCGGATAACCCAATGACACCGGAAGGGGTGAAAACTAAGGAAAGTGACAGTCAAGTTACCAAAAATTATGCCAAAAAACATCTGCAGGTCGGCATTGACTCATTATTAGAAATCATTAATTCAGGCGAATCCGTCAAGCATTTACGGTTTTAATCCTAGAGACCTTTGCATAAATCGTTTTAGATTTGATGTTGGGATTTTTTTTTGCGTTTTGTAAGGCCTCTTCTTAAATACCTCGATCAATTTGTGCAAGTAAGCGTTCCTTGGTGTTAGTGTCAGCAAATGAGGATCGAATGGCCATGCGAGAAATGTCACGCAATTGATCAATATCAAGATTAAAGTGCTTGGCACTGTTGTGGTACTCTTGTCCTATACTGGTTGAAAAGAATGGTGGATCATCTGAGTTTAGGCTGACATTAATGCCAGCTGCTATAATCTGTTTTAAGGGGTGAGAAGCCCAATCAGGATAAATCGACAAAGCCAAGTTACTCGATGGGCAAACCTCTAAGGCTATTGAGCGCTCAGCGAGAACAAGCATTAACTGTTCGTCTTCAACACATCGAACACCATGGCCAATTCGACTGATGGGTAAGTGATTGATGGCATCCCAAACACTTTCTGGTCCGCAAATCTCCCCAGCATGAACTGTACATGGATAGCCCGCATCAGCGGCTATTTGATAAGCAGGAGAAAAATCAGCCATTGTGTGTGCAGTTTCGCTTCCACCCATACCAAAACCAACAAAATAAGGGTGTGGACTGTCAACCATTTGCTGGGCAACAACAATAGCGCGTTGTGGCCCTAGATGGCGTACACAGGTAACAATAACGCGACCTATAATATCAAAATCACGCTCAGCATCTTCAATGCCTTGTATGCAGCCAACTTGGACATCGTTGTAACTCATGCCTAATTCACTGGCGTGATCGGGCGAAATGAAAGTTTCCGCATAGACAGCGCCATCTTCGGCACAAGATTTGAGGTATTCGTACATAATATCGCGATAATCATGGCTATTTAGCAGACAGCGACTGGCTTCGTCGAAAGCTTGCAAGAAGCTCAGAAAATCGTTCCACGCAAAGGTATCTTGATCGGTAAATAAATCGTCTCTCAACTGAATACCATTACGTTGTGCGATTTGACGAACGAGTGCGGGACTCATAGTGCCTTCTAGGTGGCTATGAAGTTCAACTTTGGCTAGCTTTTGAATTAGGTGTCTCATAATTATTTGGATTTAGCCCAAGTGGCATGCCTCACCATAAGCTAGGGGTTCAACGTCCAAATATTGTGCAATCGTTTGCCCCATATCGGCAAAACTACTTCTTTCGCCTAGATTATTGTTTTTAATATTTGTACCGTAAAAGACAACTGGCACGTGCTCACGCGTATGATCAGAGCCCTGCCAAGTTGGGTCGCAACCATGGTCAGCAGTAACTAGTACTAAGTCATTCGAGTTAAGTTTAGCCTCTATTTCAGGCAAGCGTTTATCAAAATCCTCTAAGGCGAGTGCGTAGCCCAAAACGTCACGGCGATGTCCGTATTTAGTGTCGAAATCCACTAGATTAACAAACAGCAAGCCTTCTTTTACTTTATCCATTTGCCTTAAAAGTTCATCAACTAAACCCATGTTGTCTTTGGCTTTAACCGTATAGCTAACACCTTGTTGGGAGAAAATATCACCAATCTTTCCTACTGATACAACTGAAGCGCCAGCCGCTTGTATGTGGTCTAATAGCGTTGGCCCAGTGGGCGGTGTGGTTAAATCACGGCGATTGGCGCTACGTTCAAAATTAGCACTATTTGTGCCAATAAAGGGTCGTGCAATAACTCGGGTAATGTTTAATGGATCCACTAAGCGTTTTGCTACCTCGCATAAATCATAAAGTCGCTGCAATCCAAAAGTTTCTTCATGGGCGGCAATCTGAAAAACCGAATCGGCAGAAGTATAGCAAATTGGAAACCCAGTGTTCATGTGTTGTTCACCAAATTCTTCAAGAACTTGTGTACCTGAGGCGTGTTTATTGGCTAAGGTTCCATCAATTTGGCCTTGAGAAATGAGCTGTTGTAACAGTGATTGTGGAAAACAATTCTCTTGGTCTGGAAAAGAACCCCACTCGAAGGGCACGGGTAGTCCGCATATTTCCCAATGACCACTTGGGGTATCTTTGCCGACGCTAACTTCACGGGCATAACCATAAGCACCTTCTGCTTCTATGTTTTGTAGTACGGGCAGTGTCTTTCCTCGACTGTCGGTTGCCGCAGCAGCAAGACCCCAGCGTTGTAAGTTAGGAATGTTAAGTGGACCTTGACGATGTTCGTTGTTACATTTTTCTGCAGCACAGTGCTCTGCAATATGCCCCAAAGTGTCTGCTCCCACATTGTCATACTTGTTTGCATCTGCACTAGCGCCCAGCCCCAATGAATCCAAAACCAAAATAATCGCTCTTTTCATATTAACCTTCTTGTTGTGCCGTTAATACTTCATAAATCATGTTTTTTTCTTGCGGATTTTCGTCTGCAATAGTAATTGATGCGGTCAGCTCTCTTTGTAATTGTATAGCATCCGCATCACAATGTACATGAGCATAGGCAACTGGTTGTCCCATTTCAACTCGTTCGCCAATCTGCACCATATTGGTTAAACCGACACCATGGTCTATACTGTCAGAAGCTTTGATTCTCCCGGCTTTTAGAGAGACCATGCTCATGCCTATACTGCGTACATCCATGGCGCTGACATAGCCCCCTTTGGTGGCAATAATTGGCTTAATAACTGACATTGGCTTAAGATAATGGCTTGGTTCTTGTAAAAGATCGTTTGGCCCACCTAGTGCGCTTACCATGCGCCCAAAAATTTCAGCAGCGTTACCACCCTCGAGTGCATTTTGAGCTTTGACAAGTGCCGTGTTTAAATCGGCTTCAATGCCGCTTAAATGCAACATGTGCGCCGCCAGATCTAGTGTGATTTGTAACAGGCGCTTATCGGCTTGAGCAGGGTTAACTAAAAAATCAATGCATTCAAGTACCTCAACAGCATTTCCTACGCTACGACCGAGTACTTGGTTCATATCGGTAATCAAACAACGAGTGGGCACGCCTGAACCTGAAGCTACATCTGCAATGCTTTGTGCTAGCTCTTGAGCCATGTTGTAGGTGTCGGCAAATGCGCCGCTGCCTGTTTTGACATCCATGACCAGTGCATCCAAGCCTGATGCTAGTTTTTTTGACAAAATTGAAGCGGTAATTAGACTGATAGATTCAACGGTGGCTGTAACATCACGAGTTGCATAAAAGCGTTGGTCTGCGGGTGCAAGTTGTGCAGTTTGGCCAATAATAGCGCAGCCCACTTGTTGTACCGTATTACGAAATTGAGCTTCATCAGGTGTGGCATTATAGCCAGGAATACTGTCAAGTTTGTCCAGTGTGCCGCCAGTATGACCAAGTCCACGGCCAGAAATCATTGGCACATATCCACCACAAGCAGCAACGATGGGTGCCAGCATCAAGCTCACCTTATCACCAACACCGCCGGTAGAATGTTTATCAACAACTGGGCCATTTAAATTTAAATCTTGCCACTGAAGAACACTGCCAGAATGCATCATGTGCTGAGTCAAGCTGATACGCTCATCCATATTCATGCCGTTGTGGAACACAGCCATAGCGAAAGCACCCAATTGAGCGTCTGTCAAACTAGAATCGCTGATACCTCGAACTAAAAAACCAATTTCTATATCGTTTAAGATTAGCCCATCACGTTTTTTTCGGATAAGCTCTTGAGGTAAAAAGCTCTTGATTGTATTAGTCGCCATACGGGGTCCATATATTTTTTACTTCAGTTGCTTGGCGTAAAAACTCCAGCCCTTCGCTTTGTTTTTGCAAGAGCCAATCTCTGTCATCATTTTCGTGGCACCATAGACGCTTCAGGTTTTCGACACTGGTTAATTCGACACTGGCGATTGTGTCGTGATCCGCCCAACACCAGAGGGAATCAACCTCTCCGTGACCCGCTAATTGCTGCGCTAATTCAGATTTATCACCGGCAATAATATTAATTACGCCAGACGGAATGTCTGATGTTTCAATCACCTGTATTAATTCTAGAGCGATACTAGGGAAGCGCTGACTAGGGATAAAAACAACACAGTTGCCCATTGCAATAGCGGGGGCAATTAATGAGATCGTACTGAGTAGAGGTTGGGAATCAGGGGCAATTTGTGCAATGACACCGATTGCTTCTGGCAGCGCTAGCGTAACCCCGCGGTAGGGTGCGTTGTGAACAGCACCATCATATTTATCCGCCCATGCCGCATAGGTAAATAGGCGACTTATGCTGGCATCAAACTCGGCTGTTGTTTGTTTCTTGCTTGTGCCACAAGTTTGCATCAAGCGCTGCACCCATTCCTCTTGGCGAGCCGATAAATTTTCAGCGAGATAATAAATAATCTGCGCACGAGTATGACCGGTTTGAGCGCTCCAGTTTTTAGCTTTTTGAGCGGCACTGACAGCATTGCGGATATCTTTGCGGTTGCCCGCACCAATCCAGGCCGCAATGCTGGTATCGGCGTTATAGCTTGCAATACTGTAGCCACCATCAGGCCTAGTCTGTTTGCCGTTTATATAGAATTTTAGAGTTCGATCTACCGTGCCAGAAAGTTCTTTTTGTTTTATTTTTACCGTTGTTTGTTTGGTAGAAGACTCTTTTAGTTTTTTCGGCTTAAGGTATTCGTAGAGACCCTCTTTACCGCCTTCACGACCAAATCCTGACTCTTTGACGCCACCAAAACCACAAGATGCGTCAAATTTATTGTGGCAATTAATCCAAATCACGCCTGCTTTAAGTTTTGGCGCGACATCCATTGCTCGGTTGATATTTTCACTCCAAACACTTGCCGTTAAACCATAGCGCGTATTATTCGCCAATTCAATAGCCTCGCTTTGCGTTCTAAAACTCATAGAGATAAGAACAGGGCCAAAGATTTCCTCTTGTGCCAGAGGGTGACTTGAATCCACGTCTGTTATTAGACTTGGTGGGTAGTAGTTCTTTTCGGGTATGGCATTATCAGGTTGGTAGAGATTGCCCCCTTGCTGTAATCCGGTCTTTACTAGGCTCTCAACTTGTTGAAATTGTGACTGGCTGACCAAGCTACCGATGTCAATTGATTTGTCTAGTGGCAAGCCAAAACGCAGTTTTTGCATTCTGCGTTGAATTTTTTCATGTAATTTATCCTCGATGCTTGCTTGTACCAATAGGCGTGAACCTGCACAACAGACTTCGCCTTGATTAAACCATATGGAGTCTACCAATCCCTCAACAGTAGAATCCAAATCCGCATCTTCAAAAACGATAAAAGCGGATTTTCCACCAAGTTCAAGCGTTAGTTTTTTGCCTTGACCAGCAGTAGCTTGGCGTATCGATCTACCTACTGAGGTTGAGCCGGTAAAAGCAACCTTATTTACACTTGGGTGTGCTGCAAGTGCCGCGCCTGTTTCGCCACCGCCATTAATTATATTGACGACACCCTTAGGCACGCCAGCTTGATCGCATAAATGAGCAAAGAACATAGCTGTTAAAGGCGTTTGTTCAGCAGGTTTGAGGACAATTGAGTTGCCCATTGCTATAGCTGGCGCCACTTTCCATGCCAACATCAATAAAGGGAAGTTCCAGGGAATAATTTGAGCGGCCACGCCTATCGGCTCATAGTTGGCTAACTCTTCATGCTGCAGTTGCGCCCATCCCGCGTGATAATAAAAGTGTCGAATAGCGAGTGGAATATCAGCATCACGACTTTCACGTATAGGTTTGCCGTTATCCAATGTCTCTAATACAGATGCTAGACGTGCATGCTTTTGTAGCAAGCGTGCTAATGCATAGAGGGCTTTGGCGCGCTCATGTCCGCCAGCCTTAAACCATTTGGCTTGTGACTTGACGGCAGCATCTACAGCTACATTTATTTGTGAGTCATCTGCTGTTTCAATATGCGCCAATAGTTCGCCATTTGCGGGATTGTGGGTAGCGATGAGGTCTGCACTGTCTTGTGATGTAAATACACCGTCAATGTATTGACCAAATCGATTGCCGTGTTTTTTCAACCAAGTATGCGCTTCGTTATCACTTTCTAAAGCTTGACTATAGTCCAGTTTCTGAAAAGATTTTATCAATGTCATCGCTTGCTCCTATGCTAATGGGTGACGGTAAGATGCTGAATAATATCCACTGGAATAGTGGTCGAGTTGGCGCTCAATATCGCCCAGTAAACTTGATGCGCCAAAACGAAACAAGTCAGGTTCCAGCCAGCGAAGTCCGAGCTCTTCTTGCATCATGACCATATAAAGTAGAGCGGTCTTGCTATCGCTGACACCACCCGCTGGTTTAAAACCAATACGATAGCCTGTTTGCTCGTAGTAATCTCTAATCATGCGAACCATAACCAAGCTTACCGGCAAGGTGGCATTGGTGGGTTCTTTTCCTGTTGAAGTTTTAATAAAATCGGCGCCAGCCATCATACATACTTGCGATGCTTTAGCTATATTGCTCAGATTGCCGAGCTCACCGGTAGCCAAAATGGTTTTTAAATGAGCACTCCCGCAAGCCTCTCTAAAGGCTTTTACCTCATCATATAGCGCCTCCCACTTGCCTTCTAATACATGGCGACGACTAATGACAATATCAATCTCATCAGCACCCGCGTCAATCGAATATTGTATTTCTTGGAGACGAAGAGGAAAAGGCGAGAGACCTGCTGGAAAGCCAGTTGATACCGCCGCCAGTTTGACGTCAGAACCCTCTAGTGTTTGTTTGGCGAATTCTAGCATGTCGTGATAGACGCAAACAGCAGCAGTGCTTAAATTTAAAGATCCAATCGATAAACCATTTTTTAAGTTGTCGTTTAATGGGTTTATGGCTTTGCGGCATAATCGCCGAACACGTGCATGTGTATCATCGCCAGACAATGTGGTTAAATCAATTAGACTAATGACCTTCATTAGCCAAGCAGCTTGCTGTTGCTTCTTTATGCTCCGGCGTGAGGCATAGCCGGTGCAGCGATGCTCTACCGCACTCCGATTAATATTTATATTGGTGAACTTATCCAGCTGAAATGCTGTCCCAGGGTTTCGAATCAAAGTTACGTGTTTGTTTATACTGGTCATAAGGTCGTTGCGTTATGATTAGTTTTTTTTATATTTCTTTTTCTGAAAATGACTTTAAGTAAGAACTCAATAAATCTTTGACAGAGTTTTCAGCTTTTTTTGCATACTCGATGGTTTGTTCGTGGCTAATAAGTGTTGGGCTCATGCCGGCAGCAAAGTTAGTAATAATGGACAGGGCGCAAAGTGGCATTCCCAAGTGTCTGGCCAAGATGACTTCAGGCACTGTGGACATGCCAACTGCTTGCGCTCCTAGTACTTTAAGCGCTTGAATTTCAGCAGGTGTTTCAAATTGTGGACCGCTCATCCAAGCGTATATGCCTTCGTGTAGAGTGATTTTATTGGTATGAGCAGCAGCACGAATTTTGCTATTTAATAGGGGATTGTACGCCTCAACCATATCGACAAAACGCTGATTGCCTTGTGCACCAAATAGCGGAGAGACGCCAGTCATATTGATATGATCCGTTATTAGCATGATGCTGCCTGGCGCGGCATCAACCATCAGGCTGCCTGCTGCATTGGTGAGCACTAAAGATTCACAGCCAAGGGCACTCAGTGTTTGAATGGCAACAGCCATAATGTCGGCTTTGCCGTGTTCGTAGTAGTGGGCTCTGCCCTGCAGCACTGCTACTGTTGTTTTTCCAATTCGCCCTAATAGTAATCGACCGGCATGACCACCAACACCTGCAATTGGAAATCCAGGTAGCTGATCAAAATCAATACTTGCTTGTGTTTCTATATTGTCACAAAACTGACCTAAACCAGAGCCAAGAATAAGTCCAACTTGAGGTTTAAAGTTTTTGGCACTCTGGTTTATTATATTAACGCAATCTTCGACTTGACTCATTACAAGTGCTCCGGCCCAAAAGAATTAGGTAAAAGTTCAGAGAGATTTATGCGTTGCTGCACTCCATCTGGAGAGCACATCATAATTTGTGTATTCGAATCAGAAAATTCTCTTATTCTTTGTCTACAGCCACCACAAGGTATACCACCTTCATCATTCTTAGTCATAACATAAATCGTTTTTATCTTTTTCTCACCACCAATGACCATCGATGCAATTGCTGAAGCCTCAGCACAGTTCCCTAGAGGATAGCTTGCATTTTCGACATTACAACCACTATATGTATTTCCATTATCAGTTACTATTAACGCACCAACTGGATAATTAGAGTAGGGCACATAAGCTTTACTCATGGCTTCTTTTGTAGCTGCAATGTAGCTCTCTTCGTTCATATCTATAATTCCTTAATATAAGGCTGTGCAGATGCTTTTGGTGGTATCGCTTTTCCAATAAAGCCAGCAAGTAAAATGACAGTCAAAATGTAAGGTGTCGCTTCAATTAATTGTACTGGAATTTCACCAATAACAGGAAGAACTACTCCTTGAAGTCTTACAGCTAAAGCATCTAAAAACCCAAATAAAAAACAGGCAGCTAGGACTTTATAAGGGTGCCATTTACCAAATATAAGTGCTGCCAAAGCTATGAATCCTTGTCCAGCAGTCATTTCTTTAGTGAACTGCGCATTATGAGCAATTGCAATATACGCTCCACCAATACCACACAGAATTCCACCTATAAGTAAAGCCTTATAACGAAGCCCTTCTACTGATAAGCCAGCAGTATCGACAGCCTTAGGGTTTTCTCCAACAGCTCGTAATCGAAGTCCAAATCGAGTTCGATACACAACCCACCAAACAAGTGGAACAGTTGCAAAAGCTAAGTAGACCAAAATATTGTGACCACTAATTAATTCTCTATAAATAACACCTAGGATTGGAATATGATCAATAATATCAACGCCAGGAAGTGTAATAGAAAGAAACCTTTCATCTCCTTGAAGGGTTGGAGTTATTCCGCCACTTTTAAACCAAGCTAAAGTCAGAATCATCGTAAGTCCTGAAGCTAAGATATTAATTGCAACGCCACTAACTATTTGATTTCCTTTGAAAGTTATAGAAGCGAGTCCATGAATCATAGCAAAGATACAGGAGGCAAATATAGCAAATAATAAACCAATCCATGGAGAGCCAAAGACAGAGGCTGCACTAGCGGCAATAAAAGCTGACATTAAAAGTTTACCTTCAAGACCAATATCAACCACTCCAGAGCGCTCAGCAAATAAGCCAGCCATAGAGGCAAAAATAAGTGGCGTACAGACCCTAAATGATGCGTCTAGTGTTAATATAAGGTTTAATAGTAAGTCATTCATTCTGATGCCTCGATAGGGGCTAAAAACCGAATTAGAATTGGTCTATATAAGTACTCTAAACCACCACAAAAAAGAATTACGAGGCCTTGCATAACTACTATGATATGACGTGAAACACTTTGCATTTCAAATGCCAAGTCCATTCCACCTTGATAAAGTATGCCAAACAAAAGTGCTGCAATTATTATTCCTATAGGGTGGTTTCGACCCATTAGAGCTACAGCTATCCCGCCAAATCCATAGCCATAATTAAAATCTAACAACAATCTATGTTGAACACCCATAAGTTCATTAATTCCAACCAAGCCCGCTAACGCGCCCGAGATACACATTGTTACTACGATAATTTTTTTTGGATTTATACCACTATATACAGCAGCATCGTTGCTTTTTCCAGTAGCACGAATAGCAAAACCCCAGCGAGTATGCCAAAGAAAGAACCAAACTAGAGCAGAAAAAAGCAGGGCAATAATGAACGATAAATTTAGTGGTGATTCGGCAATTTTGTAACCCATTCCAGCAAACACATCATGAACAAAAGGTATCCATGCAGAGTCTGGGAAGTCTTTACTTTGAGGGGACATTTGACCAACCTCTCGAAGAACATGAACCAACAAATAAACCATTAAAGCAGACGCTAGGAAATTAAACATAATGGTTGTTATTACAATATGACTACCTCGATAGGCCTGTAAGTATGCTGGAATGATGGCCCACATAGCTCCAAACAGAAGACCACCCGATATACCTAATGGAATAATCAGCCAAGCGCTAAGGGTTGGGTCAATATATAAGGCAACTAGAGCAGTACCAAGACCACCAACATACGCCTGGCCCTCGCCACCAATATTAAATAATCCTGCATGGAATGCAACCGCTACTGCCAAACCAGTAAAAATAAAGTTGGTGGTGTAATATAATGTATATCCAATTCCCTCTTCATAACCAAAAGCTCCATAAATTAGGATTTTAGTTGCCTCAATAGGGTTAACATCAATTAGAATAAATACGACAGCAGTTGCCAAGAAGGCAGTTAAGACATTAAAGAGTGGTAATAACAAGCCATTAATCCATGATAATCTTCTATCACGAGTCATAATTGAGCCTCATTGGATTTTTCTTGAGAAATTAATGCGTTAGCCATCATCATTCCAAGTGTTGCTTCGTCAGCATCTGACGCGTCAACAGTACCAGTTATTTCACCATCACACATAACGATGATTCGGTCACTTAGTGACATGATTTCTTCTAATTCGACAGAAATTAAAATAATGGCTTTTCCAGCATCTCTCATTTCTATAATTCGTTTCCTTATAAACTCAATGGCACCAATATCTACTCCACGAGTTGGTTGACCAATAATCAAGACCTCTGGGTCACGTTCAAACTCTCTTGCTAAAATTAGTTTTTGCTGATTACCACCTGAAAAACTGGAAGACTTTAAATCTGGATTAGTAGGACGAACATCAAACGCCTCCATTATTGATTGACAGTTAGCTTTAACAGATGATCGTTTTAACCAAATACCTTGGTTAATTTCTTTGTCATTGTGATAACCTAAAAGTGCAGTTTCACTAGCACTGAAATCTGCAATCATTCCCATTTTTTGACGATCTTCAGGGACATGTGCTACGCCTAAATTGCGGAGTTGTGCCGGATTAAGTGTAATTTCAGGAGAAATCGTTTCGCCTAAGATTTTAATACTACCTTTTGATAATGGCAAAATTCCTGCTAGTGCTTTCAAAAGAGTGCCCTGACCATTACCAGTGACTCCAGCAATTCCAAGGATTTCACCAGAACGCGCTTCAAAGCTAACTTCTGAAACTCGCTTCATTCCTTGCTCATTATGTATTTCAAGATTTTTTGCTATCAGAAGTGGTTTGCCGCTTTTTGCTTTAGATTTTTTAATATTGAATAAAACTTTTCGACCAATCATTAATTCAGCAAGTTCTTCAGGATTAGTCTCACTTGTTTGCCGATGGGCAACCATTTTTCCTGCCCGCATCACTGATACATAGTCGGTGATATTCATAATTTCACGTAGCTTATGCGTGATTAAAATAATGGTGACACCTTGCTTCTTAAGTGCTTCAAATATTCGAAACAACTCATCAGATTCTTGAGGAGTTAATACACCTGTAGGTTCATCAAGTATTAAGATCTTTGCGCCTTTATAGAGTCCTTTTAATATTTCAACCCTCTGTTGCATACCAACTGAGAGTGATTCAACAGGGACATCTAATTCCACTTCTAAGCCATACTCTTTAGCTAGTCTTGTTAATTCAATTCGAGCCTTGTCTAGGCTTTCAGATATTAAAGCTCCACCTTCGCTACCTAGTATGACATTTTCTAGAACGGTGAAATTATCGACCAACATAAAGTGTTGATGAACCATTCCAATACCAGCCTCAATTGATTGTCGTGAGCTGGTAGCTCGAAATTTTTTATTAAAAACTTTAATTTGTCCAGAGTCTGACTGATAAAAACCATACAAAATACTCATCAAGGTCGACTTACCTGCGCCATTTTCGCCGACAATGCCATGTATTGTGCCTGTTTTAACGCTCAGGTTAACTTTGTCATTTGCATGAACAGCACCGAAATGCTTATCAACATCAGTTAGCTCAATGGCTATGTTAGATTGATCCATAGTGATAATTCTAAACTAAATGAGGTTTAATTTATAGAGTCCTGAAAATAATACATCCGACCAAAAGGTCGGATGTATTAGGGATAAAACAGTAGTACTTAGATTGGACAGCTATTATCAGTAGTATAATCATGAACTACAATGTCACCAGAGATAATTGAAGCTCTAACTTCGTTAACACGAGCTTCCATTTCTGCAGAAATCATGTCACGATTGTACTCATCTAGAGCCCAACCAACACCATTTTCAGCAAGACCCAAAACTCTCATTGCTGGATCCCAAGTGCCATTCATAGCAGCCTCATAACTATCATAAGCTGCATCGCCTACTAACTTGAACATTGAAGTAAGCATTGTTCCTGGTTGCATGTAGTTTTGGTTATCATCTACACCAATTGCTAGTACACCCATATCTGCAGCAGTTTGGTAAACTCCAATTCCTGTTCCACCAGCTGCAGCATATACTACATCTGCGCCAGCTTCAATTTGACTACGTGTGAGCTCGCCACCTTTAGATGGGTTGCCAAAAGCAGCAGGAGTTGAACCAGTCATGTTAGCCAAAACTTTCATAGAACTATCTTGATATGCTACACCTTGCTTATAGCCGCACTCAAAGCGACTAATCAGTGGAATGTCCATGCCACCAACAAAACCTACAGTACCAGTTTTTGAATTCATAGCAGCTAATACACCAACTAGGAAAGAACCTTCGTGTTCTTTATAAAGAACAACTTGTACATTTGGCGCCATAACCCAGCCATCAATTAGAGTAAATTTAGTATCTGGGTATGCCTCAGAGGCAGCAGCAACAGCATTAGACATGCCAAAACCTACAGCAACAATTGGCTCATAGCCACGCTGAGCAAGCTTCTTAAGAGTTTGTTCAACCTGAGCAGCATTAGTTGGCTCAAGTTCAGTAACTGCAATACCAGTATCATTCATAAATCTTGTAGCGCCATTAAAAACTGACTCATTGAAAGATTTATCATTCTTTCCTGCAATATCATAAACAACAGCTGGCTTAAACTCAGCTTGAGCTATTGATGCTGTTAGGACAAAAGCAGTAGCAATTATTGCTAGTCCTGATTTTTTGATCAATCCACTGAAATGTGAATGTTTCGCGTTTTTCATTTTGTACTCTCCATTTTAGTTATTAAATTTCTTTTTATTTACTCTATGTCCGATAATTTTTATCTTTCATAGATTGAGTTCATTCTATTCTTGTTAATGTGTACTGTCAATAATTATTGTAAATTGTTTACAATAATTGTTAATAATATTGACAATTGTGAAATGAGGATATAATCGACTTATATTAGATTATTTGTTTTGCTGTAAGTATGAGTTCAGATAGTGTTAGTTATTCAGATAAAGTGGTTGATGTTATTTTCGAAGCCATTTTGTCCAATAGGTTAAATCCAGGCATTAAATTATCTGAAATAGCATTACAAGAGGAGTTTGACTTAAGTCGTAGCACGATTAGAGAGGGCTTTTCTAAGCTGGTCAATATGGGCGTTCTTGTCCATAAAAAAAATCAAGGCGTGCGTGTTGTATTGCCCAGTGAAGAACAAACAAAGAAAATTTACCAAGCCAGAAAAACCATTGAAAGTGGGATTATCCTTATCCTGGTTGACAAATATATTCAAGGTCAGCTTGATATGGGAGATGTTGACAACTTGATTGCAAACGAAAAGCAACTTCACGCATCAGAGCAATTTGCAAAGTTCACCAGAATGTCTTGTGATTTCCATGTTAGTTTGGCTGAGCTTTGTGGCAACCAATATCTTGTCGAAAGTTTAAAGCCCCTAATACCTTTAAGCGCCCTAGCGGCTTCAATATATGCCGATCAAGATTCAAATTTTTGTTCGTTTGATGAACATAAGGACATGGTTAGTTCAATTAAAAGTAAAGACTCGGATAGAGCGGTTCGTACAATTATTACCCACCTTGATCATTGTGTTCAATCCCTAGATTTTGGTATTGAAACCAAACAAAAGACGAATTTTAGCCATATTTTTAATCAGTCTTCAAATGCCCAACTTAATTGACAATATAAACTTATACCCTAGAGATATGATGGGTTATGGAAGTAATCCAATTCATCCAAAGTGGCCTAATAAAGCACGTATTGCGCTTCAATTTGTTTTAAATTACGAAGAAGGTGGCGAAAACTGTGTTCTTCATGGAGACAAAGCATCGGAGTCTTTCCTTTCAGAAATAGTGGGCGCCAAGGCGTATGATGGTGTTCGCCACATGAGTATGGAATCTTTATACGAGTATGGCTCCAGAGCTGGTGTTTGGCGGATTCTTCGTCTTTTTAAAGAATTTGATATCCCTATCACTGTTTTTACAGTTGCTATGGCAATTGCTCGTAATCCTGAGTTGGCAGATTATTTAGTTGAAGAGGATTATGATATTTGTGCACATGGCTATCGTTGGATTGATTATCAATTTGTTGATGAGAATACAGAGCGTGAGCACCTAATAAATTGTGTAACGATTCTTAAAGAGGTTTTTGGAAAACGGCCTTTGGGCTGGTATACGGGCAGAACGAGTCCAAATACTCGGAAACTTGTCATGGAAGAGGGCGGATTTCTCTATGATAGTGATGCTTATGACGATGACCTTCCATATTGGCTTAAGAATGAGGTGGAGAAAGGAAAGCACCTAGTCATTCCGTACACTCTAGATGTTAATGACATGCGTTTTTCTGCATATCAGGGCTTTAATTCGGGTGATCAATTCTTTAACTATCTCAAAGATAGCTTTGATGCGCTCTACTTAGAGGGTGAAACACAGCCGAAAATGATGTCCATTGGCATGCACGGCAGAATATTGGGTAAGCCTGGACGTATTATGGCGATGCGGCGATTTTTAGAATATGTACAAGGCTTTGATCAAGTGTGGTTTTGCACTCGAGGTCAAATTGCTGAACACTGGCATGAGAATTTTTCTTAGGAGGGATTGAGTATGCAACTACCTTATAACTTAGCTCAACAATCCAAACAAGAGTATATGCAAATCTTTGGCAATCTATACGAGCACTCTCCATGGGTCGCCGAAAGTACTTACGACAGCGTTTTAAATAGTAGCGTTTACAATAACTTAGTGGATTTTCACACCCTTTTAAGTGGCAACATGCTGGCCTCTGATGGTGATTTACAAGAAGATTTGATTAAGTCACACCCTATGTTGGCGGGTAAAAAAGCGCAAAAAAATGAATTGACAGAATTCTCAACTTCGGAGCAGAAGTCTGCAGGTTTGAATGATTGCACCGAAGATGAAGTAACGCTTTTTCAAGAACTCAACCACCAGTATATAGACAAGTTTGGTTTTCCTTTCATTATGGCCATTAAAGAAAAAAATAAATCTGAAATTAAGGCAGGATTTATAGAGCGTCAAAGCAATTCTATGAAACAAGAAAAGCAAAATGCATTAGCAGAAATTAACAAAATTGCCTGGTTGAGAATTAAGGAGATATATGGAATTTGAAGCGCAAATCAATGTTGCAAGTGCTGACTTAGGCAGCAAAGTTATCTTTTGTAGTGATGAGTTTTTTGCTCCAGCAGAACGGATGTTGCAATGCAGCGAGCCTCTTTGGATTGAAGGCAAGTTTGATGACCATGGCAAATGGATGGATGGCTGGGAAACTCGCCGTCGTCGGGACGGAAAAAACGATTATTGTTTTATTAAATTAGGACAAAAGGCAGTCATTAATGGCTTCAATATTAACACTAGTCACTTTACTGGCAATTACACGCCCGGAGTGTCAATTATGGGTGGCTGTTTTGCGAGTGATTTAAGTGAGAGTGATATCGTTAATAATACTGATAATGGCGTATGGTTTGATTTGTTAAAGGTCCAAAAATTGGACGGCGATTCAGATAATATTTTTTCATCTACTGATCAGCAAGAGGTCACACACCTAAAACTTACAATGTACCCTGATGGTGGCATCGCTAGATTTCACGCCTTTGGTAGTATTTGCTTTGATGATAGTCTTTATGACGTACAACAAACAAATGTCGCTGCAGCAAGTGCTGGCGCTAGAGCAATTTATGCAAACGACGAGCATTTTGGAAAATTGCAAAATATTCTAGCTGAACATGCTCCGCTGAATATGGCAGATGGCTGGGAGACGCGCCGAAGGCGTGAACCAGGCAATGATTGGGGCTTGATAGAGCTTCCGCGTCCAGCAATTATTAGCTCGATCATGATTGATACAAAATTCTTTAAAGGCAATTACCCAGACTCATTTTCAATTTGTGCGTCCTGCATTGAGGAACCAACCGACAACACATTGAAAGTGCAAAGTATGTTTTGGTCCGAACTGATTGGCCGGCAAAAGCTATCAATGGATCAAGAGAATATGTTTACTTTGGATGACATCAAACATCAAGAGCCCATTACCCATATCCGCATAAATATTTTTCCCGACGGTGGCATATCCAGATTGAAATTATTGGGTACTTTTGTTAAGCCATGAAGACCATCGCACTCAAACCTCAAAAACTAACGCCTGAAGGCTTTAGTCAATTTGGTGAGGTGGTTAGTGCGGCAAGTAATGATTTTTTTACGATTAACAACGGCTTTGCTCGCAAATATGCAAATTTAGCAAATGTTGATACTTCTGCGGAAAATGGCAGGACAGCCGTGCATATTTTTGTTGCCAAAAAACGACAATTTCCATTAACAATTAATATGCTGGAGAAGCACCCTTTTTTTTCACAAGCTTTTATTCCAAGAGAAAAACAGCCGTTTATTGTAGTTGTTGCCCCGCCCGGAGATGAGCCAAACATAGAGAAAATAAAAGCGTTTATCACTAATGGCGAACAAGGAATTAATTATGCTCGTGGCGTTTGGCATTTTCCATTGATTAGCCTAGGCAACGACAATCAATTTATTACTATTGATAGAAGACACAATGGCCCCAGTGACACTCTTGAGCAATGTGTTGTTTTCCCTTTTGATGAGGTGGAAATTAATTTGAAGGAAGCCACATGATTAAACTTTACCTTATTGACTGGCTAAGCCTCGCTTTAAAATTTCTACATATAATTGTAGGTATCGCCTGGATTGGCGCCTCTTTTTATTTTAATTGGCTGGAGAACAAACTTCAAAGAATTGGTAATAGAGACGATATTGCTGGGCATTTATGGGCGGTTCATGGTGGTGGGTTTTACTACCTAGAAAAATATAACAAATACCCGGAAACATTGCCAGAACCCCTGCATTGGTTCAAATGGGAAGCTTATCTTACATGGATATCTGGCTTCTTACTGTTGTCGGTTGTTTATTACTTAAACGCCAGCTCTACTCTGTTAATTAACGGCAGCACAATGAGTCCTGTCCATGGTGTGGGTTTGAGTGTTTTCGGTTTAGGGGTCATTTGGCTTATTTATGATTTCTTGTGCAAGTCAGCCATTGTAGATAAAACCGTTATCTTTATCGGCATTATTCTAGCTTGTGTCACTCTCAGTGCTTATCTGTATAGCACTATATTCAATCCAAAGGCAGTATATATGCAAATTGGCGCGATGCTTGGTACGATTATGACAGCCAATGTCTTTTTTGTCATTATTCCAGTGCAAAAGAAACTGGTGGCAGCCTGTATAGAGAGAGCCGAGGTTAGCAGTGAGTTGGGTATTAAAGGCTATATTCGTTCTCGCCACAATAACTATTTTACCTTGCCGGTACTGTTTACGATGATGAGCATCCATTACCCGATGGTTTACAGCAACACATACAGCTGGCTAGTTTTGATTGGTGTTTTTGTTGTTGTCGTACTGATTCGTCATTACTTTAATTTAAAAGGTGTGGGCAAAGCGAAAAACAGTCTTATTGGATTAATTGTATTGGCCTTATTGCTATTGATATTCTCATTGGCTCCGAATTCTACCGATAAAGTGAATATGGCCAAAGTAAGCTTCTCTGAAGTTGAAAAAATTATTGAGCAACGGTGTGCAAGTTGTCATTCTACCAATCCGACTGATGATTTCTTTACAGTCGCACCCAGTGGATTTGTGCTAGATACCGAGGCGCAAATTATTGTCAATAAAGATAGAATTTATCAAAGAGCAGTGGCAACCAATTCAATGCCGTTAAATAATAAAACCAATATGACTGTTGCAGAGAGAGGTGTTTTAGCGGCTTGGTTTAGGGAGGCTGATGATGAGTAGTTACAGCCTATACCGCTCCTCAATTTTTCATTGCATAGAAAATGCCAACACCCTCGAGGCAGATTATTATGCAGATGGTCTGATGGTTGTTCAGCATGGCAAGATTGTTGAGCTTGGTCATTATGCTCAATTGATTGATCAGTTTAGCGTTGACACTCGGGTAACACACTTTAAAGACAGCTTAATTATTCCGGGTTTTGTTGATTCACACTTGCACTACCCACAGTACAGAGTCATTGCTTCTTATGGTGCCACTTTATTGGATTGGCTTAATAAATACACATTTGTTGAAGAACAAAAATTTAATGACAGTGATTATGCAGAAGAAATTGCTGAATTATTTCTCGATGAACTCATTAAAAATGGCACCACAACGGCGATGACTTTTTGCACTTCACATTCACAATCCGTTGAGGCTTTTTTCAGCGCAGCACAGAATCGTAACTTGCGCATGGTTGCGGGCAAAGTGATGATGGATAGAAACGCACCCACTGGACTGTGTGATGATGTCAACAGCAGTTATTTTGACTCTAAGGCGCTTATTGAGAAATGGCATAATAAAAACCGCTTAAGTTATGCAATAACACCACGTTTTGCCCCTACTTCAACTCCAGAACAACTGGCCCAAGCGGGAAAATTGTTAGCAGAGTATCCTAATAGTCAAAACACCAAAGGCGTTCTGCTACAAACTCACATGAATGAAGCTTCAGATGAAATAGCTTGGGTGCAAGAGCTCTATCCACAAAGTAAACATTACTTTGATGTTTATGATTCTTATCGATTGGCAGGCTCCAACTCTGTTTTTGGTCATTGTATTCACAATACACAGGACGAATATCAACGAATGGCAGAGACCGATTCAAAAGTTGCGCTTTGCCCAACATCTAACTTGTTTTTGGGCAGTGGTTTATTCGATTTAGATCAACTTGATTATTATGGAATCACAACTTCTTTAGCGTCAGATATTGGCGGTGGAGACAGTTTTTCGATGTTTTCTGTGATGAATGAGGCTTACAAAATATGCAAACTTAATGGCAGTAATTTGGATCCAGTTCGAGCATTCTATTTAACAACTTTAGCGGGCGCTAAAGTGCTTAATATGGATGATTGTATTGGTAATTTTGAACCAAACAAAGAGGCAGATTTTGTTGTTCTTGATTTAAATGCAAGCGAATTAATCAAACAACGATTAAAGAGCACAACCAATATTGATGATTTGTTATTTTGTTTAATGACGCTCGGTGACGATAGGATTGTCAATCAAGTATATATTTTAGGTCAATGTGTTTATAAAAAAATGGAGATTCACTAATGGCAAAACTCACAACCCACGTTCTTGATACCAGCTCGGGTATGCCAGCCAAAAATGTAGCAATCAAGGTATATCAATGTCAGAATGGCAACCCAATTCTCGTTAAAACCACGCAAACAAATTTGGATGGCCGTTGTGATGAGCCATTATTGTCCGACGCCCACTTAATGACAGGCAGTTATCAGATTGAGTTTGATGTTGAGCAATATTTCAATGAGAAGGGGGTCGACAGTCCTTTTTTAAAAGATGTGGTGGTTCGTTTTTACATCAGTGATGCCAGTGAAAATTATCATGTACCTTTGCTGATTTCTCCATTTAGCTACTCAACCTACCGAGGCAGTTAGTGAAATTTTTACTTAATCAAAATATAGAGGCTGTATCGTTGGGTGGAATAAACCCCAATACAACTGTATTGCAATGGCTAAGAAGCAATGACTTGACTGGCTCCAAAGAAGGTTGCGCTTCAGGTGATTGCGGCGCCTGTACAGCGGTTGTTGGCGAATTGATTGAGGTTGGCGGCAAGCAAACTTTGGAATACAAAAGTATTAATACGTGTATTGCGCTGGCTTGTGGTTTGGTTGGCAAACACTTGGTGACGGTTGAAGGTCTGAGTGAGAATGGCCGATTGCACCCTGTGCAACAGGCCATGGTATCTGAACATGGATCACAATGTGGTTTTTGTACACCTGGTTTTGTGATGTCATTATTTGCTTTATACCACAATGAAACAACCATAGACCTAGCCAAAATCAATAACAATTTGTCGGGTAATTTATGTAGATGTACAGGCTATCAGCCTATTATTAATGCTGCTTTTTTAGCTTTTGCTAGCAAAGATGACAATGAGGGCGACTACTACAGTAGAAATCAAAAACAGATAATTCGAGCATTGGTAGAGTTAAGCCACACTGACACTGTTCGTTGTTCATACCAAGGCACTCATTATGATGCACCAGTGGGTATCGATCAATTGTCGGATATTTTAAATAAGAATCCAGGGGCGAGAATTATTGCAGGTGGCACTGATTTAAGCTTAGACATTACTCAGAAATTACAAGAATTTGAGCACATCGTCAATGTTCAAAGAGTTCGTGAATTGCAGAGTATTGAAGATCGTGAGTTGGAATTAGAAATTGGTGCTGCAGTCAGTTTTCATTCGGCTTGGTCGAATTTAATTAAATATTGGCCCTCATTAGAGCCTTTCTTACACCGTTTTGGTTCAATGCCTATTCGAAACTGGGCAACAATTGGGGGTAATATCGCCAATGCTTCGCCGATTGGTGACATGCCGCCGGTGTTGATTGCACTAAATGCAACCTTAAGACTTAGAAAGGGCTCAAAGACTCGGTTAGTAAAACTGGAGGATTATTTTGTTGATTACAAACAAACCTTACTTGAAGATGGAGAGTTTATTCAAAGTATTATCATCCCCAAACTGTCTAGTGAAGAACAACTCATCCTGCATAAGATATCCAAGCGATTTGAAGACGATATTTCTGCAGTTTGTATGGCTATTAAAGTGCGCATGGATGCAAGGCGCATAATAGACGTTTGTGTTGCCTTTGGCGGCATGGCCGCTACACCAAAGCGCGCCACTCATCTTGAGCAAACACTTCTTCAAAATTGGGATAAGGCCAACCTCAAAGAGTTGGCATATATTGCATTGAAAGATGATTTTTCTCCTCTGAGTGACATTCGAGCCTCCTCTAAGTATCGACTACAGGTTTCAACAAATTTGGTGCAAAAAACCATCCTAAATCTTGCGGGGGAGTTCGTTCCGAACTTAGCTAACGTATACGAATATGAATCGCAAATTGGGGGTGGTTAATGTGGGTGCAGTGAATCAACAATTAACCAACAAGTCGAATAGTGCAATTGGCTTAGCAATTCCCCATGATAGCGCACACATGCATGTGCAAGGCAGTGCGCCATACATTGATGATATGCCAATGCATGGCAACACATTGCACGCAGCCTTTGCACTGAGCAAGATTACACATGGCAAGATTAATACGATTGATATTTCTCTTGCGAAAAATGCAAGAGGCGTGCATAGCATAATGTTGGCAGAAGATATAAACCACTTAAACATTGGCCCAATACGCCACGACGAACCCCTGTTGGCTAAAGATGAGGTTTTATTTTGTGGTCAAGCGTTGGCCGCGGTATTGGCAGACAGCCATGAAAATGCCCGAAAAGCTGCGGCACTCATTAAAGCAGATATTACTCAGCTTGATGCCATTGTCACTGTGGAGCAAGCCATGTCACATAATAGCTTTTTGGATAAGCCGCTTGAAATGCATACGGGTAATGCAGAGAATGCTATCGACTCGGCAAAGCACTATTTAACAGGAAACTTGACTATTGGTGGGCAGGAACATTATTATTTGGAATCGCAAGTTGCGTTGGCTATACCAACTGAAAATAAAGAACTTGTTGTGCATTCATCCACTCAAAATCCTACAGAGGTACAGCATCTGGTGGCGCATGTTTTGGATATTCCACAACACTCTGTAGAAGTGATAACCAGACGAATGGGCGGTGGTTTTGGTGGCAAGGAGACTGATTCATCACAGCTGGCGTGCATATGCGCTTTATTTGCGCAGCAAACACAGTGCCCTGTAAAAGCTAGATTATCTCGCGGTGACGATATGTTAATGACAGGTAAACGACATGATTTCAAGGTTGATTACCGAGTGGGTTTTGACGACCAGGGTCGTATTGCGGGTATTGTTATTGATTTTGCTGCACGTTGCGGCTATTCACTAGATTTATCATCAGCGATTGTAGCACGCACTTTATTTCATGCTGACAACGCTTATTATTTGCCCAATGCGAGTTTTCGTGGGTTTCTTTGCAAAACCAACACCGCTTCAAATACTGCATTTAGGGGGTTTGGCGGCCCGCAGGGCATGCTGGCAATTGAGAACATCATAGAGGAAGTTGCCAATCGCTTGTCAATGGATGCTCTTGACGTAAGAAAAGCCAACTTCTACCAAAAGCAAAAGAATAATGTCACACCCTATGGGCAAATCATTGAAGACAATATCATCAACGAGCTGACTGAGGAATTGGTAATCGATGCGCACTATCAACAACGTCGCCAAGCTATAGAGGTGTTTAATAAAAATAACAAATACATCAAAAAGGGTTTGGCTCTGTCGCCAGTCAAATTTGGAATTTCTTTTACCAAGAAATTTTTAAATCAGGCAGGTGCTTTGGTTCATGTTTATAAAGATGGCAGTATTTATCTGAATCATGGTGGTACGGAGATGGGTCAAGGGTTATTTATCAAAGTAAAGCAAGTTGTTGCCAATGAGTTTGGTGTTGAGTTGGATTGTGTCAAGGTGTCGGCAACCAGTACAGCTAAAATCCCCAATACCTCAGCGACAGCAGCATCCTCTGGTTCAGATTTAAACGGTATGGCGGCCAGAGAGGCTTGCATTCGAATTAAGAAAAACATGCTTGAATTTGCTACCAAGCATTTTGATTTGAGTGAAAGTGAGATCACTTTTGCTAATGCACAAGTTCAGCTTGGCGAGAAAAATATGTCGTTTGATGATTTTGTTGCTTTGGCCTATTTAAATCGAGTGGAGTTGTTTAGCAATGGTTTTTATAAAACACCGAAAATTCATTACGATGAGGCTAAAGCTTGTGGGCGACCTTTTTATTACTACTCATACGGTGCCTGTGTAAGTGAAGTTGTTCTTGATTGTTTAACCGGTGAATACAAGCTAATAGCTGTTGATATTTTGCATGATGTTGGCGCGTCCCTTAACCCAGCCATTGATATGGGTCAGATAGTGGGTGGTTTTATCCAGGGTATGGGCTGGCTTTGCTCAGAGGAGTTAAAGTGGGATGAAAAAGGCGTGCTATTAACTACCGGCGCTTCAACTTACAAAATTCCTGCAATTGGCGACACCCCCAAGCACTTTAAAGTAAAAATTAAGCCCAATATCTCTAATCATGAAAATACAATTCATAAATCAAAAGCAGTGGGTGAGCCCCCCCTTATGTTGGCAATATCAGTGTGGCTGGCCATCAAAAACGCCATATCAAATTCAGGCTCTAGTTGCAAAACACCTTTGAGTGCCCCGGCCAGTTTTGAGCAAGTTTTTTTTCAGTTAAATCAATTCAGTGAGAAAGAATGATGAACTGGATGCAATCACTCAAGGATATACATAATCAGCAAATTGATTATGTCGTCCTCAGCGTCGTTGAGACCAAAGGCTCTACCCCTTGCAGAACTGGGGACAAGGTAATATTTACAGGCCATAGCCCAATGTTTGGTAGTATTGGTGGCGGTAATTTGGAATATCAAGCGCTTAACCATGCAGGTAACTTATTAACCCAGAAGACTAATAATATTACAATCCAAAAATATCCACTTGGCGCAACTTTGGGTCAATGCTGTGGAGGTTATGTTAAGGTGCTGTTTGAAAGCTTTGTTGATCAAAATTCCAAATTGACAACGAAAGGCACCTGGCTTGAAACTGTAACAAGTTTAAATGAAAAACAGGCAGATTTTGTTGTTGCTACGATAATTAACAGTGAAACAGAAAAGTACCCCAGTGGTGAAAAGTCTGTTTATTCGGAAAACCAAAATGGCTTTACCTTTGATGATGCAGAACTCACTAAAAAGTTGTGTGATGGCGCTGATAATTTATTAACTGCAATTGATAACACCTCAATTACTGAATACTTAACGACTGCGGGCGCGTTGGTTGAAGTCTGTTATGAAAAATTTTCTAACAGTCAGTTACAAGTTGTGGCGGTATTTGGCGCAGGACACATTTCACAAGCACTAATGCCTATTTTAATCAAGCTGCCGGTAAGAATATATTGGATTGATGACAGAAAAACTCAGTTTGAGGAATATTTAGGTGATATCGGCGACATCAGCCTTATTTGTGATGACTTCGTTGGCGTAATAGACGATTTGCCTAAAAACATATACTCTTTGGTCATTACTTACAGTCATCGACTTGATTATGATATTTGTGAGAAGATTTTAACTCGCGATAGTTTTAGTTATTTAGGTGTCATTGGCTCAACTATTAAAGGTAATAAATTTAGAGATCGATTGCGCCATAAGGGTTGGCCAGAGAAGAAAGTAAATGAATTAATTTGTCCTATAGGGGCAAAACATAAATTCTTCAAGTCACCAGGTGCGATTGCTGTTTCTCTTGCCATGGATTTATTAAATTTTCTGGAGCAAAAGAAACAGTCGGAAATATTATGAAATATCAATTAGAACTTCAAAACATATGTAAATCTTACGGTAGTTTAAAAGCAAACGAAGACATTACACTTGGTATTAAGCCAGCAAGCATTCATGCGTTACTGGGGGAAAATGGCGCTGGTAAATCTACCTTAGTCAAAATCATATATGGTTCATTGCAATCAAATAGCGGCACAATGAAATGGTGTGATCAAGACTATAAACCAAATAGCCCTTTTGAGGCAAGAGAAAAAGGTCTGGCAATGGTGTTCCAGCATTTCTCTTTGTTTGAGTCACTAACAGTTGCTGAAAACATTATCCTTGGTCTTGATGGTGTTGGACTGGACAGTGACTATATAGAGCAAATTACAAAATATTCAAAACAATATGGCTTAAATGTTAATGCACAACAAGTTGTCGGTGATTTGTCCGTTGGCGCAAGGCAGCGTGTGGAAATAATCCGTTGCTTGATGCAAGAACCGAAGTTATTGATTATGGATGAGCCCACCTCGGTTCTAACACCTCAAGAAGTATCTGATTTGTTTATTACACTGCGCAAACTGGCGGAGAACGGTTGTACCATTTTATATATTTCTCATAAGCTTGAAGAGGTTCGTCAAATTTGCCATCAGGCAACAATTTTGCGGGGCGGAAAGTTAATACAAAATTGCAACCCTCAAGAACACAGTAAACGCGAACTTGCGGAGATGATGATTGGCAAAAAGTTAATCAATTTAGCGCGCAGTAATATAAAAATTGGAGAGGATGTTTTTTCAATAAACAACTTAAGTAAAAAATCTGAAGAAATGTTTGGTGTTGACTTGCATGACATTTGTTTAACCGTAAAAGAGGGCAGTATTGTCGGAATAGCGGGAGTTGCTGGAAATGGCCAGGATGAATTAATGCACCTTCTGATCGGTGAAAAAAAGTCTCCAGAGGGAGTGTTAATTTTTAAAGGTAAGGATATTGGCAAACTAAATTCACATCAAAGAAGACAGCTGTCAATGTTTTTTACTCCTGAAGAGCGTCTCGGCCACGGTGCGGTAGCTGATATGAAGCTGGATGAAAATATGCTACTTAGTAGACCTCAAAAAAGTGAAATGACAAATTATGGTGTGATAAATTGGCAGCAAGTTGAGATGCTTACACAGCGGGTCATCACTGATTTTGATGTCCAAACTCAGTCCAGTAAAATGTTGGCTCAATCATTGTCAGGTGGAAATTTACAAAAATTTATGGTTGGTAGAGAGTTGATACAAAATCCAGATTTGTTAATTGTTGCTCAACCAACCTGGGGGGTCGATGCAGGTTCTGAAAATCACATTCATCAGTCACTTATAACACTGGCTGAACAAGGCTCTGCCATACTAATTATTTCTCAAGACTTGGATGAGGTTCTTACTCTTTGTGAACAAGTGCACGTGATAACAGCTGGAAAACTATCTCCAGCTGTTGACATGCAAGACAATGGCTTGGAGAAATTATCACAACTCATGGTGGGGGGTAAAAGCAATGATTAATATAGAGCAACGCACGGACAGTTCAGCAAAGATGGTTATTCTTGCTCCAATTCTTGCGCTTACGTTAACCGCAATTTCTACAATGATCATTTTTCTTTGGGCAAGTCTAGATGTAATGAACGCCTTTTATGTGTTTTATATTGAGCCTTTAACGGGAAAATACAACCTCTCAGAATTACTGGTGAAAGCCGCCCCCTTAATGATGATCGCATTGGGACTGTCTATCGGTTTTAGAGCGGGTGTGTGGAATATTGGCGCTGAAGGGCAATACATAATTGGCGCAATTTCAGGAGGCGCTGTAGGCCTTTATTATTATAACGTTGAAGCTACTTGGCTAATCCCCCTTATGGCTTTTGCAGCGGTTCTTGGTGGGATGGGCTATGCCGGAATCGCCGCATTCCTGCGAACTAGGTTTCAAGTTAATGAGATATTAGTAACATTGATGCTTACATATGTTGCAATACTGTTTCTCAGTGCAATGGTTTTTGGTCCTTTACGTAACCCTGATGGTTTTAATTTTCCTGAGAGTCGAATCTTTCACGATAGCGCAACTCTACCTATTATTTGGCAGGGCACTCGCGCTCACATCGGTTTTATAATTGCCCTACTTTTCGCTGGTGTCACATGGTTTATTACCAAAAAACATATGTTTGGCATGCAAATAAAGATTAGTGGTAGCGCGCCTCGTGCAGCGAGATTTGCAGGCTTTAATGAAAATAAAACCATTTGGTACACCCTTCTTATTTCTGGAGGTTTGGCCGGCCTCGCCGGGCTATTTGAGGCTGCCGGTCCGGTAGGTCAATTAGTACCACACTTGCCAGTCGGTTACGGTTTTACAGCAATCATTGTTGCTTTTTTAGCGCGCTTACACCCCATTGGTATTGTGTTTACATCTCTATTAATCGCTCTTACCTACATGGGTGGAGAGAATGCGCAAATCACCCTTCAGCTGCCGAGTTCAATTACCAGTGTTTTTCAAGGGATGCTGCTTTTTTATTTCCTAGCCTGCAATGTGCTAATAGAGCACAAAGTTGCCTTCTCATTTAATTGGAGTAAGTAGATTATGGATGAATTAGCAATCCAAATTATTTTAGGTATCAGTGTTGCTTCAGTACCGCTAATTTTCGCTGCCATTGGTGAGTTGGTCGTTGAGCGCTCAGGAGTGCTCAATCTCGGTGTAGAGGGTATGATGATAATGGGTGCAATTATCGGGCTTGTTGTGCAATACCACACGGGCAGTGGTCTACTATCAGTAATAGCAGCAATGGCTGCGGGTATGTTAATGGCTAGTATTTTTGCCTTTCTGACACAGTTATTTCTAACCAATCACGTCGCAACTGGCCTTGCTTTGACGCTTTTCGGCTTGGGAGTTGCTGCATTTATTGGTAAGAACTACAGTGACATAACGGTGACAAGAATTAGTGCGCTTCATATCCCCTGGTTTTCTGATCTACCCGTGATTGGCTCCTTAGTGTTTGGCTATGATCCATTGTTTTACCTTGCAATACTGATGGTATTTTTGGTTTGGTGGTTTCTATTTAAAACCAAACGAGGGTTAATATTAAGAGCTATAGGAGACAACCATGATGCAGCACATGCCATAGGACATCAAGTTATTCGCTACCGCGTATTAGCAATATTGTTTGGTGGTGGTATGGCTGGTATTGGAGGCGCTTATCTGTCACTTGTTCAGGTGCCAATGTGGGTTGAGGGAATGAGTGCTGGCAGGGGGTGGATTGCTATTGCGTTGGTTGTTTTTGCCTCATGGCAGCCATTTAAAGTTATTGTTGGTGCACTTATCTTTGGCGGCATTAGCATATTGCAATTACACGCCCAAGCATTTGGCGTTTATATTCCTGCCCAATATCTATCAATGTTGCCATATTTAATGACCATTATCGTGTTGGTTAGTTTGAGAATCGGCAGTAAATCAAACACAAATCGTACAATGCCCAATTGCTTGGGCAAAGTATTTCACTCAACATCATAGTTATTACTAATAAGGAGGAAAAAATATCTTAAAAAACAAAGTGATAAAATATATACTTAACACAAAGTAAGAAAATATGTTTTAATAAAAGATGGAGTACAAAAAGAGGAAGTTTGTTTAATAAAAAAAAGGAGATATAATATGTTTAGTACAAAATTGATAAATATAATAAAAATATCGTTACTGACCTCAGCATTGGCTATTTCTAGCAGTGTACTTGCTGACGTTACTAAAGTGGCTTTTATCTATGTTGGACCAACTGGAGATCACGGCTGGAATTATCAACATGATGAAGGCAGAAAACAGCTCGAAGCGCATTTTGGTGATGACGTTGAGACAACTTATATCGAAAGCGTGCCTGAAGGTCCTGATGCAGAGCGTGTTATCACGCAACTTGCCAACAAGGGTAATGACATTATATTCACGACGTCGTTCGGCTATATGAACCCCACCCTGAAAGTAGCAAAACTTTTCCCAGACGTTAAGTTTGAACATGCTACCGGCTACTTGCGCAGTGACAATGTTTCTACCTACTCAGCAAGATTCTACGAAGGTAGACACGTCATTGGTAAGATTGCAGGCAAGATGACCAAGAGCAATGTGATTGGTTATATTGCGTCATTCCCGATTCCAGAAGTTATTCGTGGGATTAACGCCTCTTACTTAGCGGCAAAATCTGTTAACCCAGATATAGAGATGAAAATCATTTGGGTTTACACTTGGTACGATCCAGGTAAAGAGTCTGATGCGGCTAACGCGCTGATTGATCAGGGTGCTGATATCATTATGCAACATACTGATTCGGCAGCAGCAATGGTTGTGGCAGAGGAACAAGGTATTTATGCCTTTGGTCAGGCCTCTGATATGGGTGCGTTTGGTCCAAATGCTCAGCTGACAGCTATTATTGACGACTGGGGTCCATACTATATCCAGAGAGTGCAAGATTTAAGAGATGGCACTTGGGAGTCAATGGATACATTTGATGGTGTTAAAGAAGGCATGGTGGAATTTGCACCGCTTTCAGACAAACTACCAGCTGATGTTAAAGCAATGGCACAACAAGCGATTGATGACTTAAGAGCGGGTACTATACATCCGTTCACTGGTCCAATCAACAAACAAGACGGAAGCCCATGGTTGGCTGATGGTGAAACGCCACCTATGTTCCCTGATGTAATCACTATGGATTTTTATGTAGAAGGAATTGACAGTAAGTATCCTAATTAATAAAAATTCATTTAAGCTTTAATGTCAATCGCGCCCCAAGGCTATTTTGCTTGGGGCGCGATTTCATTTCGGGGGTGAGAATGTTTTATAATATGTTATGTCAAAGCCATCATACGACTGGTTAAACAAACTACCTAAGGTTGAATTGCACCTTCACTTGGAAGGCTCACTCGAGCCTGAACTGATGTTTTTCCTTGCTCAAAGAAATGGAATAGAATTACCATACAAGAGTGTTGAAGAAATAAGGAGTGCTTACCAATTTAACAATTTACAAGATTTTCTAGATATCTATTATCAGGGTGCTGAAGTTTTACAAAAAGAGCAAGATTTTTACGACTTGACCTGGGCCTATTTGCAAAAGTGCCATTCGCAAAACGTTATTCATGTCGAGCCATTTTTTGATCCTCAAACACACACCTGTCGTGGTATTTCATTCGAAACAGTTATCAATGGAATTAGTCACGCTTTAGAGGACGGTGAAAAAAAACTTGGAATTTCATATCAACTAATCATGTGTTTCTTGAGACATCTTAGCGAGTCAGATGCTATTGAAACTTTAAGGTCTGCAGAGAAATTTATTGACAAAATACATGGTGTTGGCCTAGATAGTTCTGAAAAAGGCAATCCACCAGAAAAATTTACGCGCGTCTTTGCAAAAGCAATCGAACTGGGATTTAAGTCAGTAGCACACGCCGGTGAAGAAGGCCCTGCGGAGTATATTTGGGGTGCTATTAAAGAATTAAAAGCTTCTCGCATTGATCATGGTGTTCGTGCTCTTGATGATCCTGAGCTTGTTACTTATCTTATCGATGAAAAAATACCTCTTACAGTCTGCCCTTTATCCAACACCAAGCTCTGTGTTTTTAGAGATATGTCTGAACATACCATTTTACAAATGCTGGACTTAGGGTTAAAAGTTTGTGTCAATTCTGATGATCCAGCCTATTTTGGCGGTTATATGACCGAAAACTTCAACGAGCTGGCTAAACACTTATCTCTATCTAAAGACCAAGCAAAAATGCTTGTTATAAATAGCATTAATGCAAGCTTTACCGATGAAGTTCGTAAAGCTGAACTCTATAATTCGTTAAATTCATTTATTAATTCATAGCTAATGAATAAAGTTTACGATATATTTGTAATTGGAGGAGGTATATCCAAATTCAACACATAGCAACTTGTGGTATTTTCGATAAAAAACAATGGCCTGAAGGCTCTCACTGTAGAG
>CAJXHL010000015.1 GCA_913054335.1 uncultured Gammaproteobacteria bacterium
CCGTGATTGGTAAGTGACTGTATATTTGGTCTGAAGCTGTGTTTTCCCACCTTTTGAACTAAAGCTTGTATTGCCATCCCCAAGTGCTATCGAGTCGATTGAATTTTCTTTTGTTAGCAAAACGTATTTTGGAAAATAAGTCATTGCCGAAATTCCAATCGCAACAGTGAGTGCAATATTTAGCCAGAAGCTGTCCAGCCGCCACCAAGGTAATATCAGGCACAAGCCGTAAATAAATATCGAAATAACTAGGTAACTATTTGAAGGTTGTAACTTTAGGCTGAGCTGACTAGTCGACATCGCCTAATTGAATGCTCAATTCGTGAGCGCGGTCATAGGCCGCTCTCGTTGCATTGGCAACAATGCCTTCAAAATTCTGATCTTGAAATGATTCAACAGCTGCTTGCGTCGTGCCATTCGGTGAAGTGACATTGGCGCGAAGTTGTTTTGGATCGTCATCACTATTGGCAGCCATAACACTGGCGCCAAGTGCTGTCTTCACACTGAGTGCACTGGCTGTCTTTTCGTCTAATCCGAGCGCCATGCCAGCTTGTGTCATTGATTGCATCATTAGGAAGAAATAAGCAGGCCCACTGCCAGAAATAGCGGTGATTGCATCAATGAGTTTTTCTTCGCCTACCCAAAAACAATCACCGATTGCCGATAGTATTGAAGTAACAATTTGTTTGTGCTCTTCTGAGACAAGGTCATTGGCAAATAAACCTGTTGCACCTTGTTGTACCAATGCCGGTGTATTTGGCATTGTGCGAACCAGTGCAAGGTCACCGCCGAGCCAACGGCAAATGTCATTTGCTCTAATACCTGCCGCAATAGAAATAAATAGGTGGCTTGATTTGACGGCACCTTGCAAGCCTTTGCAAACGCTACTCATCACTTGTGGTTTGACCGCAAGCACAATAACATCACACACCGAAATAAGGTCGCTATTGTTTGTAAAAGTATCAATACCAAGCTCTGAATTTCTACTGTTAAGAAGGGATTCATCGAGATCGCTGACTTTGATATTTTCCGCGCCGTAACCGTTATTGATTAGGCCTTTAATGAGGGCGTAAGCCATATTGCCCGCCCCAATAAAACCAATGACTGATTTGTTTTGCATATAAAATGTCTCAGTTGAAAATTAATAAGTTAATTCTACCAAAATCAGTATGACATTTAAGCCAAAATTAATCATGATTGATGTTGATGGCACTCTCGTTGATAGCGTGCCAGATTTAACCTATTGTGTTGATGAGATGATGAAGCAACTGGGCAAAGAGCCATGTGGCGAGAAGAAAGTGCGTGAGTGGGTGGGCAACGGCGTGCCAAAATTAGTGGAACGCGCGCTGACCGGTGAGTTAGAATCAGCACCAAATTCAGATGATTTCGAAAAAGCCTATCCAATTTTTCTTGAGTTGTATGCCGACAACACAGCCAAAAGATCTTGTCTTTACGACGGTGTTCGAGAGGGTTTGGATTATATGAAGGATCGTGGTTATCTTCTGGGCTGTGTGACCAATAAAGCCGAGCAATTCACTCTCCCGCTACTCAAAGCACTGGGTATTTTTGATGATTTTGCCATTATCATTTCTGGCGATACGCTCGCCAAGAAAAAACCCGATCCAATGCCGCTACTGCACAGTGCTGAGTATTTTGGCATCAATCCTAAAGACTGTCTAATGCTGGGTGATTCTGTCAGTGACGTGAAAGCCTCAAGAGCCGCGGGTTTTGAGATTATCTGCATGTCTTACGGCTACAATCATGGCAACGATATTGCCGATGAAAATCCCGATTTAGTGATAGACTCTATGGGTGAACTTCGTGATTGCCTCTGATCAAAAAAACGTTTGGCATCCCTATGCCAAAATCCCCAGTGCTGTGCCAACACATTTGGTCGAATCGGCAGAATTTGTTTATCTAAATCTTGAAGGTGGGCGCCGAGTCATAGACGGCATGAGTTCGTGGTGGTCTGTCATTCATGGCTACAACCACCCTGTGCTTAACCGAGCAATGAAAGATCAAATCGATCGCGTCTCTCACGTGATGTTTGGTGGTCTTACCCATCAAGGCGCAATTGACCTTTGTCAAAAATTAATTGACATCACCCCAAAAGGTCTTGATAAAGTCTTTTTAGCCGATTCGGGTTCTGTATCGGTGGAAGTATCATTAAAAATGGCGCTGCAATATTGGTACAACAAGGAGCAAAAAGCCAAAACGCATTTTGTTACGCCAAGAGGTGGGTATCACGGTGATACTTTTGGTGCAATGAGCGTTTGCGATCCGGATAATGGCATGCATCACCTATTCCAAGGCGTCTTGCCACAGCATTTTTTTGTAACAAAGCCAACGATTGGCAATACTAAGGAAGCGCTCCTAGATCTTGAAACAACACTCAAAGACAATCATCAAACAATCGCAGCATTAATTCTTGAGCCGATTGTTCAAGGCGCTGGCGGCATGAATATTTATGAAAGTGAGTATTTATCAGGTGCTAGAAGGCTTTGTGATCAATACGACGTGTTGATGATTGTTGATGAAATTGCTACTGGCTTTGGTCGTACGGGTAAATTATTTGCCTGTGAGCATGCTAATATTTCACCCGATATTCTCTGTTTGGGCAAGGCGATGACAGGTGGCTATATGACCATGGCTGCCACACTGACAACTGAGAAAGTCGCGGATACGGTTGGCGTTTTAATGCACGGCCCAACTTTTATGGGCAACCCGCTTTCTTGCGCAGTTGCCAATGCCAGTATTGACCTATTGCTCAAAGATAATTGGCAAGAAAAAATCGAGACCATTGAAGTCATACTTAAAGCTGAATTACTTCCTCTTATTGATGAGCCAACGATTGCCGATGTTCGGGTGATGGGTGCCATTGGCGTTTTGGAATTTAAAGAGTCACTGGATATGCAAAGCGTCCAAGAGAAGCTTATTGCTGCCGGTGTGTGGCTACGTCCTTATGGCAAACTGCTTTACACCATGCCACCGTTTATTATTACTGAGGCAGAGTTAACGACGATAACGCAGGCAATGCGCTCAGTGGTTAGGGGAATTAAATAGGCAGATTTTTTGCATTTCTATTGCTCTAGAGCGCCCATATCTATAATTTCCAAAATTTTTTATTAGCGCATTTTAAACAGCGATTTAACGCTTAAAAGTGTACTAAATCAGTGTTTTTTAGCTCAAAAACAGCAATATTTGGCCTTTTTGAGTAAGGGTCAACCCTTCCTCAGTAGAGTTTTTTAGCTCATTTCGATTTTTTTCGATATTTTGGTTCAATCCATATTCTAAGTTTTGTAGCAATATGCAGCTGTATTGGCGCGTATATAGCAATTAAGAAGGGCGATATTAATCGACATAAGCTGTTTATGATAGGTTTATATGTAGGCGGTATGCTAGTAGCTGGAACATTTACTCTTTTGCCCGGAAGGTTGTAAGTAGTGTTTGTTGAGAAAAACTGCTACAAGCACTGCTCCAATGCATCGATGAGTAAATCAACATCAGCCAAAGAATTATAGTGAACTAGTGAGTAGCGTGCGACACCACTATCCGGATTAATTCCTAACGCAGTTAGCAATCGTGGGGAGTAGAAGTGTCCTGCAGCACCCATTGCACCCAGATCTCCAACACTTCGAACCAATGCATGTGGTGACTGACCCTGGGGTAAAAAAGAAATCGTGGGCGCACGGTTGTGTGATGTTTTAGGGCCCACAATAGTAACCTTTGGGTGTTGATTTAGATACGCAAGCAATCTATCTAGAGGTATGCGTTCTGCCTCATGAAATAAGCTGCGGATTATGGCGGCTTTATCGTTAACAGCGCCATCTACACCGTAATGGTGTTCGAACACTGCATCGAAATAATTTGAAACACCTTTGATTGCTGCAATTTGAGCGTGATCTGGCCCCGCTGGCATTAATCGTTTTTCACGTTCAGCGCTGTTGAAATAATGGCCTTGGCTTTCCAACAAGCCAGCCATCTGCTGTGAAATCACCATGACACCCAAATGAGGGCCGTAAACTTTATACAAAGAAAACAGATAAATATCAGCTCCAAGGTCTTTAACATCAGGCAAACCATGGCCGGCGAATGAAACGCCATCAACAATTGCTTTCGCCCCGACCTGATGCGCCATGCTGCATATTTTCACAACTGGATTGATCTCCCCTAAGATATTTGAACAGTGGGGAAACGCCACTAGTTTTGTTTTCTCACTCAGTAAATTGTGTAATTTTTCTAACGATAGTGATCCCGTTTCTGAATCAACTTGCCACTCTCGCACGATAACACCACGGTTTTTTAATCTGCGCCAAGAACCAGAATTTGCTTCGTGATCCTGATTGGTAACAATAATTTCATCGCCTTCTTGCAAGTAACCCCAAAGGGCATTAGCCAAAACATAAGTGTTTTGCGATGTTGATGGCCCAAAATAAAGATCATTTTCATCTACATTTAGATAAGTTGCAAGAGCTGTATAACCAGCATTCATTGCATTTCCGGCATCTTGAGAGATTGGAGTGGCGTGATAAGGTTGAACCCTGTGGTGATTGTAGTACGAGTTCAGTATTTCTGTCGTTTGAGTGCACAGACAAGAGCCACCGGCATTTTCGAGAAATGCAATTTTACTTTCTGATGATTGTGCAAGGGCTGGAAATTGTTGACGAACAAAATTGATGTCGAGTTGCATAGCACTTCACACAGTGAATAATGGCTGAAATATACCCTTAATACCTCAATGGATCGATAATTATTGAAAAAAACTTAGTTATCAGGGATAGAGTAAGTCCTAACCACTAGTTCATAAATCACCGAAGGCATGCTTTCATTTCGATAACCAGGCCTTATTAAGCAGAATGTTACTCAATCGGATCAACATCCAAAAACCAGCGCACTGAGCCGCTGATCTTAATGCTGTCAATGTGCTCATACATTGTGTTGAGCATTTGGTGCAGCGCCTGTCTCTCGGCCGACTGAAGGTAGAGATTGAAGTAATAATAATCCGCTTTCTTTTCAATCACACCGGGTACCGGTCCCCAGATTTCAACAGAGGGTAAATCGATGCTACGCAGTAAAAGCGCGACTTCGTTTAAAAATGTCTCGGCTTGAGTTTTGTTTTTCGCATTGGCGCATATCATTGCTTGATGGGAAAAAGGAGGTAATTGAGTTTGTTGACGTTCCTTGAGTAAGCTACTCGCATACTTAGTATAGTTCGCTTGTTGCACATACTCAAAAATAGGATGATTTGGGTAGCGCGTTTGGATGGCAACTTCGCCCTTGTGTTCGCTGCGTCCAGCCCTGCCAGAGACTTGAATTAGTAATTGCGCTAAATTTTCTGTTGCCCTAAAGTCAAGTGAAAGTAAGCCAACATCAACATCCAAAATACCTACAAATGCAAGTTGAGAAAAATCATGTCCCTTGGCAAGCATCTGTGTGCCAACGATAATACAGGCCTCGCCAGAGTTGATTCGCTCTAAGTGCTGAGCAAAAGCTTTTTTCCTGCGAGTGGTATCGCGATCAATTCTAATGACAGTTGTGCCTGGAAAATACGATTCCAAATTTTCTTCAAGTCGCTCTGTGCCATAACCCAGTATTTTAAGAGTTGATTGCTTGCAAGAAGGGCAAGACGATTCTGGCATTTGTTCGGCGCCGCAATGGTGACACTTGAGACGGTTAATATGGCGATGATAAATCAACTGAGCATCGCAATGATTACATTCTGCCTTCCAGTCGCACTCGGTGCAGTAGAATACTGGTGCGTAACCACGGCGATTAATGAATAGCATCACCTGATTGCCGCTATTTAAATGCTGTTTCATCTTATTAATAAGAGGTAACGACAAAGCTTCTGAGTTCTGACTCCTCATGTCGATTAAGCTCACTTCTGGCATCACAGTCTCGCCTGGACGAGTGCTTAGCACAAGGCGCGTGAGCTTCTTATCCATGACGTTTTTTAATGTTTCAAGAGAAGGTGTTGCTGTACCAAGAATAAGTGGCACATTTGCTAATTTGGCACGCATAAAGCTTAAGTCGCGAGCGGAATAACGAAAACTTGATTGCTGTTTGAATGAACCGTCGTGTTCCTCATCAACAATCACCAGCCCTAAGTTTGGCATTGGCGCAAAAATTGCCGAGCGAGTGCCGAGCACAACAGTGGCTTCGCCGTTTTTTGCCATCAGGTAAGCATCTGTTTTTTGTGTTTCGTTGAGTTGCGAGTGAATTGCCACTACTTTGCCACCAATACGATCCTCAAAACGTGCAATCATCTGTGGTGTTAAGCCAATTTCTGGCACCAAAACCAACACTTGTTTGCCCTGTTTTAGAAGGGCTTCAGTAATGCGTAAGTAGACTTCGGTTTTGCCACTGCCTGTTACACCATGTAGGAGGTAGCCGCTAAAACTGTCTTTTGATGCCAAAATTGTTTCAATGCACTTGTTTTGTTCTGCTGTCGTGTCAAAGTCGGCAGCCGATATTTGATGATCAAAAGCACGTGCTTTTTTTATCTCAGCTGGTTTACCAAGTCGCAAGTTTTTTGGGATAGCGCTGGTAAGTACCTCACCAATTGGATGGTGGTAGTAGTTGGCAGACCAAAAAAGAAAATCTAGAATATCTTTTGAAAGTAATGGCTCATCATCGAGCACTTCTTCTACTGACTTTAGATTGCTGAAGTCACTCTTCTCTTTGTGGGATAGTACTATTCCAACAACCTTTTTACGACCAAACGACACTTTGACGCGCACACCAATAGCAACATTTTTATCACATAAATAGTCAAATGACTTGTGTAATGGTACAGGGATGGCAACTTCAATTATTGGGGGACTTTGCATAAATAATTATAGATTTGATGATGAGGTTTGCACAAAGGTCTCTTTTGACGACAAAGGCAATTGCTTTAGGGATAAAATAAAATCATTTTATACTTAAGGAACATAAGTTTCGTAGCAACAGATGCTTGAACACTGTTTAACTTAACTTTATCAAAAATACTTATGGTCGTTATTCAAAATATCATTAATGAATCTTTAGTCGATGAAGAGGCGCTCATCAATCATGCTCAAAAATTAATGGATGAATTTGATGTTGGTGATTCTGAATTGTTGATTCGAATTGTTTCTCCGGTTGAGATTCAAGTACTGAACAACGAGTACCGATCCAAAAATCAACCGACCAATGTATTAGCATTCCCAGGAGAAATTCCACCTGAGGTTGAGGAAAAAATCTTAGGTGATGTGGTGATCTGTGCTGAAGTTGTTAGAGAAGAAGCAATTGTCGCTGGCAAAGATTTCTCGGACCACATGATTCATCTAGCCATCCATGGCTTGCTTCACTTATTGGGTTACGATCACCATGATATGCCTGAGGCAACGGAAATGGAGGCGCTCGAGGTTGGTTTTTTACAAAAAATCGGAATTAACAATCCTTACCAATAATTTGGGCTTTATTTGACTTCTGACATCTCGCCAATGCCCTCCATTGCGTGTAATTTACCTTCTATGTAGTACATTCTTAGCTTTTGACGCTCCCATGGTGGGATATTTGCTTCTTGCAGGACTTTTTTCAGGCTTTGTGAGTGGTTTTTGTCTTTAAGTTGCACTCGTTGACCTTCTTGACGAAAATGAATTTCAAAATTTGGCAAATTTTTGAATTCTTCAAAATATTGACAGTTTTTGATATTTTGAGGGACTTTTTTATCAATAAAATACAACTCACCTTGAAAGCGGCGCACTTCATAGTTGTGCCAAGCGACTATGGATTTTGCATCCTCTTTAGCATCAATTATCGAGACAATTTCCGCCATTACTTTCTCACTTGGCGATAAATAGTTAAGTTGGTTCAGGTGATAACGGATAACATTTACCATGCGAATACTGGTTAGGCGTATCAAACTCGCAGTTTGCAGCTTATTGTCCTTTATTAGTGAGTGTTGTTCAATATCAATCTCTGCTAATTCCCGCAAAAGGTAAAGAGCATCAGATTGGTGTTTTGAGCTTCTGGCGATGTTGGCACTTAAACCTTGAAAAACTTTTGATAAATTGGGTATGTATTCCAATCGCAATAAATTTCGGCGAAAGTTAAGATTATGATTGCTGTCATCTTCAATCCAGCCAAGATGATTACTAACAGCGTAGTCTAGAATTTGTTTTCGGGACAATTCAAGAAAAGGGCGGTAGAGTTCGCCTTTATCAAGTTGTTTGCTTTTTGGCATGGCTGCAAGTCCAGCAACACCACAACCCCTAAACAATTGCAATAATAAAGTTTCAGCTTGATCGTCTTGATGGTGCGCAGTGCACAGCACTTCGCTTTGTTTTAATTCTGAAGTTAATGAAAGATATCTCTTTTTACGAGCAATTTCCTCAATATTTGATGTATTTTCGATACTAATGTCGACACTTGTATAGTCGATAGCCAATTTATTACACAGCGATTCACAAAAGTTTTGCCACTGATGGCAATACATTGAAAGGTTGTGATTAATGTGGACAGCTCTGACTTGTCCTTTGTAATGTTTGCACAAGTAGTGCAAGAGCACTACGGAGTCAACGCCGCCGCTGAGGGCGACGACAATTTGTTTGCCGACTAAGTAATTGTCTTTATTCGTTAAATCGTCCAAAGCCTAAAAGTTTAGTGTGACGTTCTCTAAGAAGTTGATCGGTTGGGATTTTACTGACTGCTTTCAATTGTTTTTTAATTGCCTTTTTCAAAAGCTCGCATGCCTGTTCAGGATTGCGATGGATGCCACCTAGGGGTTCAGGGATGATTTTTTCGACGAGCTTGTTCTTTTTTAGGTGTTTGCTTGTTAGTTTCAGTGATTCGGCGGCAATGCTTGCCTTTGATGCGTCTTTGTAAAGAATGGAGGCACAACCTTCGGGAGAGATTACAGAGTAAATACTGTATTCAAACATCATTGTTATGTCAGAAAGACCAATGGCCAATGCGCCACCAGAGCCACCTTCACCGATGATGATTGATATAATTGGTGTTTTTAATGTCGACATCTCATAGAGATTTCTGGCAATCGCTTCACTCTGTCCGCGTTCTTCGGCGCCGATGCCAGGGTATGCGCCCGGTGTATCAATAAAGGTGACAATCGGCATTGAGAATTTTTCAGCCATTTTCATCAGTCTCAAGGCTTTTCGGTAACCCTCAGGTCTGGCCATGCCGAAGTTGTGATGAAGTTTTTCTTTAGTAGTACGACCTTTTTGCTGGCCAATAAACATAAAAGAAGTATTGCCTATTTTGGCAATGCCACCAATCATTGCTTTGTCGTCAGCAAATGCACGGTCACCATGAAGCTCAGTGAATTCATCAAAAATAGCTTCAATATAATCTAGCGTGTAGAGTCTTTTCGGGTGTCTTGCTAATTGCGAAATTTGCCAGTCAGAAAGCGAGGAGAATATTTTTTCAGTTAGTGCTGTACTTTTAGCTTTTAGCGCATCAATTTCCGGTGCAATATCGGGGTTATTCTTGACGTTTTCAAGGGCTTGAATTTTGCCCTCTAGTTCGGCAATGGGCTGTTCAAAATCAAGGTAATCTAAGTTCATTTACGTCGGGAAAAGTAGCTCTGAATAAAGTGCGATTATAGCAGATACTATGACTATAATCTGGCCATGGAAAGGCTCACTATGATATTGGTTTGAGCCTCTAACACAACAATTCTTATGATTCAATCAGAAAAAACAATGTCGTTATTAATGGTGCTCGCAATGTTTACTTGGGCGCTTGCTGCAATTGCTGCTAAGGTATTGTCGAACTACATCAGCGAAAATGAAATCGTTGTTTATCGTTATTTTTTGGCAGCGGCCTCGATGGTACCGATTCTATTATTCATGGGTTTGTCATTCAAAATTGACTGGAAAAACTTGGCTTTAGCGCTACTCATTGCGCTGTTCACCATTGCCAATGTGAGGTTTTATTTTATGGGTATTGATCTCGGTACAGCGGGCCTTGGCGCGGCACTGGTGACTGTGCTTATCCCAATGATTGTGTATTTACTGATGATGTTTTCAAAGCAAGACAAGACACCAGCTAAAGATTGGATGGCGCTTATTTGGGGCGCTGGTGGCGTGATGTTGATGATGAATATCACTGAGTTTGGCGTGGCTGAATTACTGACAGGTGCTAATTTGTATTTTGTTTTGGCGGCGTTTTGTTGGGCCCTAATCAGCGTTGCAGGTGCATGGTTAAAAGACACCCATGTACTGACGTTTAGTTTCTATGTTTGTTTGTTCACATTTTCTATCGATTGGTATCTTAACTTTGATGCGCCTCTGTCTTCATTAGTGGCAATGGATCGATACTTTTGGATCAGTATTTTGACGGTGTCGGTACTCAGTACGACAATCGCCAGTACTATTTACTACATAGGGCTTAGGGTTTTGGGCTCAAGAAAATGCTCAACATACTCTCTGTTGACGCCATTTTTTGCAATTGCCATGGGGGCAGTGTTTTTTGGTGAATCGCTCTCCTTGCAAAATGCAATTGGCACTTTGATGGCAGTTTCGGCTTTGCTTATATTGCAAAATGTGAAAATTAAGGGCATCATGCCTTATCGGTAGGAGTAGAGGTTTGCTATGGAGTTAAGTGTCTTTATTATTTTGTTTATCACCGCTTGGGTGTTTGCGGTAACCCCGGGCCCTGGCACATTGGCTTTATTGTCAATTAGTACATCAAGGGGCTTTGAGCCTTCAATGTATTACTCAGTGGGCGCTGTACTGGGCGATACGATGTACCTAACCCTAGTGATATTTTCACTTGATGCAATGGCCGAGTACATTGCGCCGGTGATGGAATTTATCCGCTATTTTGGTGCTGCTTATTTGATTTATTTGGGTGTTTCGCAATGGTTATCAGGGGGCATCTCCCTTGAAGGCAAGGCGGTCAAGCTGTCGAACTCAAGAGAACTAGCGACCGGTTTTTTGGTGTCCGGCACCAATCCCAAGGTGATGATTTTCTACATATCGGTATTGCCATCAGTGATTGAATTAACAGAGGTCAGTGTTTTTTATGGTGTGCAGATTATCTCAACAGTTGGATTGGCGGTGATGACCGGCCTGGTTGTGATTTCACTTTTAGGCAAGCAGTTAAAAAGTTTGATTAGCACGCCAGGTATGGCTAAACGAGTTAACCGTATTTGCGGCACAATGATGATTGCTGTTGGCTTAACATTGGTGTTCGTATGAAATCGGAAAAACTTTTTTCTTTGCTGATGGTGCTGGCAATGTTTTGCTGGGCAACTTCGTTTGTCAGCGCTAAATATTTAGCTGTTTATATAAATGAACATGAACTGGTGACTTATCGCTATTTGATCACCACAGTAACCATGTTGCCAGTACTGATGGTGATGAAAGTCAGCTACAAAATCGATATAAAGAATCTAGCCATTGCTATTATATGCGCCATACTATTGGTCGCCTATACCAAGTTATTTTTCCTTGGAACTAAGATCGGCACCGCAAGTTTTGGCGGCGCGTTTATCACTACGCTGATGCCTATCATTGTTTTTGTGATTATGCTGATTTTTAGCAGAAAAAAACCGACAGGTAGAGATTGGTTGGCATTGCTTGTCGGCGCGGTCGGTGTTTCAACGATGTTAGAGGTTTGGCAGTTCGACTTGAGTGAGATATTCAGCGTGGCGACTGTATTGTTTTTGTGGGCCGCAGCGAGCTGGGCGTTAATGTCGATTGCAACTTCGCAAAGTAAAAATGTTAGCCCACTCTTGCTTAGTTTCTATATCTATCTAGTTGCCACACTTTTTAATACTGTTTTCTTTTATGAAAATGTCAACGGCAGTGTTTTTGAGATGGATATTGTATTTTGGCTCAACATGTTATTAATGGCTGTTGGCAGTACAACATTTGCCGCAACGGTGTATGTTGCTGGCATGCAAAGATGGGGCTCTAAGTGCACGGTTTATACGTTTTTAGTGCCATTCTTTGTGATTATGCTGGGCGCTATTTTCTTAGGGGAGGCGATTCAGTTGTCTACTGTGTTCGGGGCGATCTTAACAATCGGTGCGCTGATGCTGATTAACAACGTTTCGTTAAAGGATTTTATGCGTTTGATTAAGCAAGATATCGGTTAACTATAAACTGGAAACTGTTTGCAAAGTGCTAACACTTCTTTGTTTAATTGATTTAATCGGCTATCGTTGTCAAGATTATGAAGCGCTTCATCAATCAGATGGACTATTATTCGAACTTCACTTTCCTTCATACCACGAATAGCGATAGGGCCTGTGCCCAGCCGTAAGCCACTGGCTTTAGTGCTAGTGTCTTTGGGAATGTAGTTTCGATTTGTAATAATTCCAATCGCCTCTAATGTTTGTTCGGCTTGAGCGCCACTTAAATCTTTACTGGTAACATCAACTACAACTTGGTGAGTATCCGTGCCACCACCAACAATTCGATAACCTTTGTTTGATAGTAAATCAGCTAGTAATTTTGCGTTGTCAAGCGTTCGCTGCTGAATGTCAATAAATCTAGATTCGGTTGCTATTTTAGCAATAGTGGCTTTAGTAGCAATATTAGAAACTGAACTGGTTCCTTGTGTGCCAGGGAATACCGCCTTATCAACCGCACTTGCATATTGTTCCTTACACAAAATTACTCCACCCCTGCCGCCTGCCATAGTTTTGAAAGTAGTGAATGAGATAAAATCGGCGTATGCAACTGGACTTGGAATTAATTTAGCAGCTACCAAGCCAGCGATATGTGCCATATCAACAAATAAATAAGCACCTACTGACTGGGCAATTTGAGACATTTTTTCATAATCAATTAATCTGGCATAAGAGCTAGCACCGGCGACCAACATTTTGGGTCTAAAGCGTTTTGCGTGTTCAGCTAAAGCTTCATAATCAATAAGTTCAGTTTTTAAATCAACGTTGTAATGCTCAAAATTAAAACACTTGCTGGTAGCGGAAGCAAAGTGGCCGTGGGTTAAGTGTCCTCCATGAGCAAGGTTCATTGCTAAAACTTTATCACCAACTTGAAGAGACGAAAAATAGACGGCAAAATTTGCAGATGAGCCAGTATGTGGCTGAACATTAGCATGATCAGCCTCGAATAATGCTTTCATACGCTCAATTGCCAATGTTTCAATTTCATCGACATATTCGCAACCTGCATGATAGCGCTTGCCAGGATAACCTTCGATGGTTTTGTGATTGAGAACGGAGCCCATGGTCTCGAGTGTTGATTGAGACATGTGGGTTTCTGAAGCAACCAGGTCAATTGTGTTTTCAATTCGTTGACCTTCTTTTAAGGTTAACTCATAAACTGCTGGGTCGTCTTTTTTTAATTGATTCATGATAATTGGCTAAGTTTTGAATTTATCAGGCTATACACAAGTTCGGCGAGTTTTAAATGGCTGTCAGCATCAATATGTACACCATCTTTATTACTGGGTATCACTATAGATGCAGCATCTAGAAATAAGCAACAATTCTTGACAGCAACTTTTTGCAAATGAACAGCCAATTGTTTTGATTTTTCACTAGCACTTTCGAATTGCATGGCCATTAATGGCGAAAGTTGAGTCACGTGGGGCGGTGAAATAATGAGTATTTCGGGCTGTGCAGAAAAAGTCACATTATGGTATTTTCTAATTATTTTGACTAAGGTCAACACGCCTTTAGCAACATCTTCAGGGGTGCTGTTATATATCGCTTTTAGATCATTCGTACCAAGCATAATAATAATAAGATCGAGTGGCGTATGAGACTCGATTAGTGGAAGCAGCATCGTTTTACCATTACGACCTTCTCGCTCTGGCTCATCAAGCACAGTGGTACGGCCATTTAAGGCTTCTGTGATAACTTGTACTTCTTTACTGAGTTTTGCCTGAAAGATATTTGGCCATCGTTGATGGTATTTATATCGTCCCGCTAATCCTGGGATGTAGCCCCAGGTGTTTGAATCACCATAGCAAAGTATAGTCTTCACGAATTAAGTGATTTATTTTCCATCCGTTAATTCAACATCACGCTCTTGCAAGTCTTGCATAATGGCGACGCGCATATCATCAGTAAAATCAAACCAGTCAAAGATCTCGTTCATGTGGCGTTTACAACCAACACAATAGTTATCCTTGTTGTATTTGCAGATGCTCACACAAGGGCTAATGATTCTTTTTAGACGGTCTGTTTCGCTCATTTCTCAGATTATAGATTACAATAATGGTTTGCCATTAAAATACAACCCTATTTTTTTCGATATTATCATATGAGTTTTTCAATACTTGGATTATCAAAGCAAATTCTTGACGCCATTGAGGCTCAAGGCTATTCCGATCCGTCCCCCATTCAGGCAAAATCTATCCCCATTGTATTAGAGGGTAAGGACTTAATGGCGGCCGCTCAAACCGGTACAGGAAAAACAGCCGGCTTTACTTTGCCGATTTTAGAAAGACTTTCGGGCGGCAAAAGGCCCTCTTCAAACCAGGTCAGGGCATTGATCATAACGCCAACGCGAGAGCTTGCCGCTCAAGTTCATGAAAGCGTTAGAACTTACGGCAAGAATTTGCCGTTGAGCTCAACGGTTGTTTTTGGTGGTGTGGGTATTAATCCGCAAATGCAAAAACTGCGCAAAGGGATTGATATTTTGGTGGCTACACCCGGTCGACTGTTGGATTTGTATTCCCAAAATGCTGTGCATTTTGACGAGTTAGAGGTTCTGGTGCTCGATGAGGCGGATCGCATGCTTGACATGGGCTTTATTCACGATATTAAGCGCATTATTAAGCTATTGCCAGCAAAGCGCCAGACGTTAATGTTCTCTGCTACTTTCTCTGAGGAAATTCGCAAGCTTGCTAAAAGTTTGGTTCATAATCCTGTCGAGATTTCCGTCACCCCGCGTAATACCACCGTTGAGGCAATCAAGCATTGGATTTGTCCAGTCGACAAATCAAGAAAAACGGCATTGTTGACACACTTAATCAACAAAGGAGACTGGCAACAAGTACTGGTGTTCAGTAGGACTAAGCACGGTGCCAATAGAATTGCCACAAGCCTAGAAAAGAAAAACATAACGACAACAGCGATTCACGGTAATAAAAGCCAAGGTGCTCGCACTCGCGCATTGGCGGATTTTAAAGCTGGCAAAGTGAGAGTTTTGGTGGCGACAGATATTGCCGCGCGCGGTATTGATATTGATCAACTGCCGCACGTGATTAACTTTGACTTGCCGAATGTGCCAGAGGATTATGTCCATAGAATTGGCCGCACAGGCCGTGCGGGTCGATTGGGCGAGGCTATTTCCTTGGTCAGTGCGGATGAGGCTAAACAATTGTTTGATATTGAACGCCTTATTCAACAACACCTTGAGCGTGAATTGATTGAGGATTTTTGGCCAAGCCACGATGTGCCGAACTCACCTGAGTTGCGTCCAGTTAAAGCTAAGCGGTCCAAAAAACCGAACAAGTCGCACGGCCAGCAAAATAGTGGAATCAAGAAAGGCGCTCCAGGGCGTAGAGGCGAGCATCAAAGACCTAAAAATCCTAAAAGACGTGTTTTTTCGTCAAAAAAACCCAATAGAAAGACTAAGGCAAAAACTTAAATGACTTGTAAGGGTGTAAATCTTTCTGAGTTATATATCTTCTTGAGCGTTACGAAATCCGTCCCAGATGGCGTTTGCGACTTTTCCTTGAGGTTGACTCAGCCTTCTGGCCAAGTATATATTGACAGAAGACATATCGATACCTTGGATACGAATTGGAATTAACTCACCACGCTCTATGAATTCACAAATTTCGTGTTCTGGTAATCCACCCCATCCCAATCCGGCTTTAATCAATTGCTGTTTGGTATAACGATCTCTGACAGTCCATCGCCTCAAGCCTTCTAAAACACCTACGGATATCGCCTCAGTGTGGCGACCACTGTCTGCCAATATAATTTGAACGTAATCGGATAGATCTTCTTTTGTGTAGGTTTTATCTTCAATTTTCAAACCCATTTCTGGAGACACAACAGTAATCATATTGACAACATCCACAGGAACAACTTCTAGGTTTTCATTTGGCATTAGGGTTGCCAGAAACGCTAATTCGGCCTCTCCATCCATCAGCCTTTCTAGCGTTCCACTCAAGGCTTCGGAAGATATGTTAATTTCTGTATTTGGGAACTTGTCACTATAGTATTTAAGCTGTCGCAAGATTACAGGGAAGGGGCAGATAGCATCAATCACTATATTAAGTACAGGTTCATAATCCATTGATAAGTGCTTACCTAACAGTGCGAGGCTTTCCATGCTAGCTATTGTCAATTTGGACTTCCTGTAGAAAGACTCACCAGCACGTGTTAATACGGGTCTGTACCCTGTGCGATCAAATAGTTCAAAGCCCAGTTGATCTTCAAGTTTTATAATTGCTTGGCTTAAAGCTGGCTGGGATCGAAATAATTTTTCAGAGGCGGCACGATAACTTCCATACTGAACAATGGCGTCTAATACCTTAAGCTGTTCTAAAGTCATCGTATATGATAAGAAAAAATTATCATTATTATAGAATTATAATATTATCTTCTAATAAAGTGTCAGTGTATTATGCATTCCTAATCAAGCAACTTGAAAAACAAAATTTTCAATAGCCATGAATTAAAACAACTGGGAGAACATAATGAAAATATTAGCTTTTGCTGCAAGTAGCAGCAGTCAATCAATCAACAAAAAATTAGTAACTTACGCAACAAGCCTAATTGAGAATGCTGAAGTTAAAGTCATAGATTTAAATGATTACGAATTACCTATGTTTAGCGAAGATAAAGAGCGAGAATTAGGTCAACCTACATTATCAAAAGATTTTCTTAATGAAATTCATAACAGTGACGCTGTCATCATTTCGTTTGCCGAGCACAATGGTTCATACAGTGTGGCCTATAAGAATATATTTGACTGGAGTTCACGAATTAACCCTAAAGTATTTCAGGATAAGCCAATGATAATGCTCGCAACCTCACCTGGTGAATCCGGGGGCGCTAGTGTGCTTGCAACAGCGGTAAACTCTGCTCCTTATTTTGCTGGAAATGTCGTTGGAAGCTGTTCAGTACCTAGTTTTTACGATAATTATGATTTTGAATTGGGTCAAATTAGTAATAGTGTTATTCAGTCAGAAATACAGGTAGTAGTTAATAAGCTACCTCAAAAGACGAGATAGGCCACTTTAGCTTATTATGATTGAGAACATAAATATTGTTAAGTATAGCGAACTGCGCTGACAGGGTTTGCCGGCATTGTTGAGAAGCACTTGTTGATGAGTCCGGCTATTTGGCCATGCTAGACTTACTGGAGGGGGAGAGAAACAACGCCTAATATATCAGATAGAAAGCCTAAGCCCAATACTTAGGCTTTCACATTAAATAATCAAGCGCGTAATTTCTCGTTGCTAGGGTCGTAAGCTGCTTCCATTGAGACGTGGCATTTGCGCGAGCCGAGCGATGTGTCGACTGTGAGTGCCAAGCCTTCTTGGCAGTGCTCTGGTTTGAGATAGGCAAAAGCAATAGAGTGGCCGACGCGATGACCGTAAGCACCACTGGTGATAATACCAGTGAGCTGGGTATCGACAAAAATTGCCTCATTGCCAAAGCATTCAGCAGGCACTTGATCGTCAAAAACAAGATAAGCAAGCTGTAGTTTGACGCCATCGGCTTGGCGTGCTCGAATATTGTCTGCGCCAATAAAATCTCGGCTTAAATCCAAAAATCGATCCATGCCGGCTTCCAGTGCAGAAATTTCCTCAGTAAACTCGCCACCATAAGCACGGTACATTTTTTCCAGTCGCATTGAATTAAAGGCTTGGCCGCCAAAATCAGTTAGACCGATTGGCTCACCAGCCTCGAACAAGGATTCGTAAATAGAAATGAGTTGCCAGCTAGGCATATGAAGCTCCCAACCCAGTTCGCCGGCATAAGAAACACGCATGGCAAAAACGGCTGCCGAGTCTATTTGAATAGTTTTGCAACTTAGCCAACTAAAACCACGGTTGCTCAGATCTTCATTAGTGCGCTGTGAGAGAATCTCTCTGGCTTTAGGCCCTGTTAAAAGCACTCCACCCCAATCTTCAGTAAGGTCTTCAATGGTAATATCATAGTTGTCGCTGTGCCATTCTAGCCATTGATAATCTTTAACTTGCGAGCCGATTGCACCCATTAACAAGAACTCATTTTCACTGATGCGACTAATTGTTTGCTCTGCCATTATGCCGCCATTCGGCGCGTGAAAGAGGGTTAAGCCGATACGGCCATCCTTTGCAGGCAGTTTGTTGCATGAAAGATTGTCCAAGAACGCAAAAGCATCTTTGCCGGTAATTCTGAATTTTGCAGTGCCACTGATATCCGTTATACCGCAATAGTTTTTTACCGCATTGCATTCAAGCGCAACGATGTCGTGTGCTTCACTGTGTGCCCAGGTGTGGGTTTCTTCTCGGATGTCGCCCGTGGCAAACCAAGTGGGCTTTTCAAAACCGGTGTTAACGATATGAATTGCACCTTTTTGCGCTAAGACAGTATGCAGCGCACTCACTCTTATTGGTCTGCCGTGCGGGCGATTTTCATTGGGCACGCCCATTGAGTACATTCTCTCGTACGATTCGATTGCTCGGGTTGTGCAGTATTTCTGATCAGCCCATCGATCAAAGCGACGTGAGTCCAGTGAAGCCATATTGAGTTCGGTTTGGCCGTGGATCATCCACTGTGCTAAGTATTTACCGATACCGCCTTGGGCAATACCAATGCTGGCGCCACATAAATTCCAGAAGTTGCGCAGCCCACTAACAGGACCAACCAATAAGTTGTCATCCGGTGTATGCGTGATTAGGCCATTGATAACCGTGCTAATACCTACCTCTTGGAATCCAGGGACGATTTCCATGCAACGCTCAAGCCAAGGCATTAAGCGCTCTAAATCGCCTTCGAATAATTCTCGGTCGAACGACCAGTCCAGTCCACTGAGTGCCCAAGGTTTTGAGCCTCTTGTTTCGTAAGGACCGATTAAAAAGCCATTGCCTTCTTGACGAATGTAGGAAGCCGCTCTTGAATCGCGAGTGACTGGCAACTCTTTGGTGAGTTTGGCAATGTCTGGGTGATTTTCGGTAATTAGGTATTGGTGCTGGAGATTAACCAGTGGCACATAAGCGCCAACCATTTTTGCCACTTGAGGCGAGAAGCAGCCGCCGGCATTAACGACGTGCTGGGCAGTAATATTGCCCAATTCAGTGACCACTTCGTATTCGTCAGAGGGCAAAATGTTAATGTCTGTAACGCGGTTAAAAGAGGATACTTCAGCACCATTCTTTTTGGCCAATTGAGCCAATTGAGTAACAACTGTTGTTGGATCGACGTGGCCATCGTTAGGCGTGTAGAGAATGCAGCGCGCATTATCGAAAGTCATCATAGGGTTGATCCTGGCAGCCTCTTCTTTTGAGACAAAGTGCATTTCACAGCCAATGTGGTTGGCGCGACTAATAATGTTTCTAAACCATTGCTCTTCAGCCTCGGTATAGCCTACACGCAGCGAGCCAGTTTTGTGAAATGAAGAAGGCAAACCTGTCTTTTTCGGCAAGATTTCGTCATAAAGTTTGATCGTGTATTCGTGAATAATAGAGAGCGTGTGATTGCCGTTAAAGTTTGGGCAAAGACCTGCAGCGTGCCAAGTGGAGCCACTGGTAAGCTCGCCTTTTTCAATCAATACAACATCATTCCAGCCTTCCTCACAAAGGTGATACATAAGGTTTACACCCAGTGATCCTCCGCCAATAATGACAACTTGTGCTTGTGTTTTCATCTTAGTTTATTCCTCTAACGGGCTTCTACCAATATCTTTTCGACTTAGCTTGATGTCAAATTTTTTGCGTAACTCTCTGTCTATATCATCACTGATGTGATCTGGAAAATAGGTCGCTAGTATCTCTTTCTTTTTTGCGATTGCCGTTTCCAAGATAACAGGTTTTCCCATATCGGCCCAGTCGTTAGGGGAGTCCCTATTGCTGAGCTCTGGATAGATATACTCGCTTTGCATAACGTCGATAGTTTGGTCAGAGCCTAAATAGTGGGCTTTGTTATTTAAACAAACATCTTTAATGGTTTCAAAACAAAGTGCCTCTTCGCTCTCATCGCTGAGACCTTTGGTCATCCTTAACGATGCGCCCAATAAGTCATTATCTAATAATAAACTTTCGGGGCATGTGCCCAAAAGGCTTGCATACATACCTGCAGATTCATAGACTATATTTGCGCCGGCGAGCGCCGTTACTACGTGGGTCGATGCGCGTTCTGATCCTGCTTGAAAATCCGGGAATTTCGAATCCGTCATGCCGGCAGGTGTGCCTGTCGGTAAGTCAAAATGGTTGCCCATTTGTGCACAAGCAGCAGAGATTAGACCTTGTTCTGGCGAACCGCCACACATGGAGCCGTTGCGCAGATCTGAAACAAAAGGCCAAGTACCCAAAATACAAGGCGCTCCGGGTTTAATGGCGTTGGCATAGACCAAGCCGCCGAGGCATTCCGCCCACGCTTGTGAAACGACACCCGGCAATAAAGGTGGCGCCGTTGCCCCTGCTTGTGCCGCGGAGAGTAATAATATCGGCATGCCGCCTTCAACGCCAACACGTAGGCACTCTAAGGACTCCTCCGCAAATTTCATTGGTGGCACAACAAAACAATTACTCATGCTGACAAAAGGGCGTTCGCGCCATTTGTCCTCACCGCCAGCAATAATATGCAGCATTTCTAGGCCATCGGTGACATGGTGAGACTCGGTAAAGCTCACACCAATGTGTTTTTGTGTGCCCATAACGGCGCAATAAACTGAGTTTTGATCTAACAATCGTGGGTCTGGAATATCACGTAAAACACAGGTTCGTTGAAACATGTGAATGTGCTCACATTGATCGGCAATTCGTGCCATGTCATAAAGGTCTTGGCTGAGCGACTCCCTGTACTCATTGTTTTCTGGGTCGGCAATTAAAACCGCTGCTCCAGCAGTGGAAAAGTGCACTCTTGAGCCGCTTAAATCTAAATCGTATTTTTCAATTTGACCGTGAAGTATCAAGCCGTGTTGCGACATCGCCATCGCCTTTCGAACCACGTCTTCGGACATTCTAAGTCTGTTATCATCACCCATGGTTGCACCAAATGCAACACAGGTTTCAATACAATGCGGGGTGGCATCAGCAAAGCCAATTTCTTCAAGGATGCGAAATACATTGGCCTCAATTGATTTGACTTGTTTGTCGCTCAGCGGCTTGTAGCTGCCGCCTATTTCTCCTGGAAGTACGGGCTTTTCGTCCTCAGCGAGTGGTGCTGCTCTTAGCGCGATTCGTGCTGCTCTACCGCCGGTTTTTCTTCGTGTCATTTCTTACCCCTTAGTGCATTAATGATTAGATTTATTAATTATAAGTAAACTACACGCCCTGTACAAATGAAAAATTATTGTTACAACACATAAGAAAAACTAATCTATAATTGGACTAATTAACCCCTCTGAATTGGCATGAGAAGTAAGCTACCATCCCTTAATAGTTTGAAAGTTTTTGAAGCTGTAGCACGTCATTTAAGCTTTACTAAAGCTGCCGCGGAGCTATACGTCACTCAGGCGGCGGCAAGTCACCAAATCAAAATTCTGGAAGAGCGGCTTGGTGTTACATTGTTCTCTCGACATCCACGTCGAATTCAGTTAACCAGCGAGGGTAAATTATTACTCCCTGTGATGACTAAATCACTTGACGCCATTGCCAGTGGTATTGAACAAATTACATCCGATACGGGCTTGGGTATGTTGCGAGTTAGATTGGGCCCTTCAATTTCTGCTAAGTGGCTCTCACCCAAGCTGAATGATTTTTGGCGGCATAATCCAGATATTAACCTAAGCCTTTTTCACTCCAATGAAGAAGTGGATTTCTCTCGTGAAGATATTGATATCGCAATTACCTATGGCGATGGAAATTGGCCTAATGTTGAGTGTTTTCATTTACTGTCACTTGATTTTTTTCCAGTATGTAGCCCGGCAATTGTTACAGGCCTGTCTGGGGATTTTAAGGAAAGCGACTTGGAAAATTTGCCGTTACTTCATGACACCAGTTACAAGTCATGGTCAACATGGGTGCGAGATGCTAATCTTAATGGTGTAAATCCAAACAGGGGTGTTATTATTGATGATACCAATGTGCTTGTGCAAGCGGCAATTGATGGCCAAGGCGTGGTGATGGGCTCATCGTTGGTTGTCAATGAGCATATTCGTTCTGGGCGCTTGGTGCGTTTGTTTGACCATATTTTAAGACCCGATGAAGGCTACTATATTATTTACCCAAAGGTGCACAGTCAGCGCCAGAATGTGCGTTTATTTAAGAATTGGCTGCTTTCTCAAATATAAGATTTAACCTCTTCCATGACCACAAAAGTCGAGCTGTTTTGTACATGGGGTAAGGCAGATATCTTCTCACCCAGTACTTTACGATAGCTTTCCATGTTGTTGGTTCTGACTTTTAGCAGGTAATCAAAGTGCGAAGCGATCATATGGCACTGCACAACTTCGGGTATTTCCTTAATTGCAGCATTAAAGGCATTCAGTGCTTGAGTTTTGGTGTCATCCATTTTTATTTGCACAAAGGCGATGTGGTTGTCGTCCACTAGGTCGTGATTAATCACCGCTCGATAGCCCCGTATGTAACCTTTTGTTTCCAATTTTTTAACACGATTGAGGCAAGGTGTTTTGGAGAGGCCTATTTGGTCTGATAACTCAGTGATTGTCATTCTGCCATCGGCTTGAAGCAATTTAAGAATTTTATGATCGTAATTATCTAACATAGGCATATTTCCTAATAATTAACTAATTGTAGGTATATAGTTTAATAAAATGTAAATATTAAAAACTAATAACTATTATATATAAGTTCATAGTCATAAAGACTAAATTACTTCATTTAAAATAATAACCTGATACTAAAGAAATATTTGTTGATTATTATTTGGGGTGGTAGATGTTTACAGACGAACTTGATGTTGATTATACAAACTTAAGACAAACCATTAGGCGTGACAGAGTTATGCCAGAAGCAACGGCATTGTCTCAATTGCAATCGCTTGAGTGTACTGATAAGAATCAGCGCAAACAATTTCAAAGCATTACAGAATCCTTTATTAAAAAGTTGCGGGCTTCAAATAAGCCCGACTTATTATCATTGTTTATCTCGGAATACAATCTAAGTAGTGACGAGGGTTTGTCGTTAATGACGCTCGTTGAGGCTTTTTTGAGGGTTCCAGATAACAAAACCAGAGATAAATTATTTTCTGACAAGATTTCTAATAAACCTTGGTCTAAGCATTTGGGTGGCAAAAAGTCTTCGATGATTAATATCGCAACCATAGCGTTGAGTGTTGCTGACATGATGATTAGTCATGGACATAGCACCAAAATCAAGGAGCGCATTAAACATGCGCTTGATATTCTCTCCAGACCCGGTATTCGGTTCAGTGCTCATAGTGTGATGCGTTTTTTTGGTTCACAATTCGTTTTTGCTGAGGATATTGAAAACGCTCTTAAAACGGCTAATAAAAACGGCGCAACCCATTCTTTCGATATGTTGGGTGAGGCGGCGTGGACAATGAAAGACGCCGATCGTTATTTCTTGTCCTATAAGAAAGCTTTAATTGCCATTGGTAAAGATAGAAAGGGCGCTGATATTGTATCTGCAAATGGTATTTCAGTGAAACTATCGGCCCTGCATCCAAAGTATGATTTTATGCATAGAGAGCGAGCACTAAAAGAGCTGGCGCCGAGATTATTGGCTTTGGTTGATATTGCAGAGCAATACAATATTGCCATTAATATTGATGCCGAAGAAGCTGAACGCTTGGATCTTTCTTTAGATATGATTGAATATGTAGCTAAAAACAAAGCAAACACTAATTGGCAGGGCTTTGGCGTGGTGGTTCAGGCTTATCAAAAGCGCGCCCCATTGGTGATTGACTGGCTGTATGAATTGAGCGAAAAACATGATTTGAAAATCATGCTGCGTTTGGTAAAAGGCGCCTACTGGGATAGTGAGATCAAAAAAGCGCAAATTTTGGGTGATATTGATTATCCAGTTTTTACCAAAAAACAAAACACAGATTATTCCTATTTGGTGTGCGCGCAAAAGCTCCTCAAGATGCGTGATAGAATTTATCCGCAATTTGCCAGTCACAATGCTCATACGTTAATCAGTATTTGTGAAATTGCAGGCAATAACGAAGGATTTGAAATTCAGCGTTTGCACGGCATGGGCGAGTCCCTTCACAAGCAGTTGGCGAGTCAATACAGTGTTGTATCAAGAGTATATGCACCAGTCGGCAGTCACACGGATTTACTGGCCTATCTAATGAGAAGATTGCTAGAAAATGGCGCAAACAGTTCATTCATTAATCACTTGTTCGATGAGAATATCAAACCTATCGAGCTTGCAGCCGACATTTTGAGTGACGTAGAAGGTGCGACTCAAGCAAGCCACTTAAAAATTCTTTTACCTAAAGATATTTTTCAGCCTAGCCGTGATAATTCGAAATCAATTGTGCTCTCAGAGCAAGATGAGGTTGACAATTTAGGCGTGCAACAGCAACCTTGGATTAGTTATCAATGGTGTTGTATCTCAATTACCTTGAGCAACGTTAATGAGGGTAACAATCCACACCAAGTGTGCAACCCAGGTGAATTATCAGATACTTTGGGTACTGTTCAATATGCTGGTGAAGATCAAGTCAAACAATGTTTAAAGGATGCAAGGGCAGCTTTTGATACTAAGGCTCATTCTCAAGAATCGATTTTGACAAGTTTGGAGCGTGCAGCAGATTTGTTTGAAGATAATCGCGCGGAGTTGATGGTATTAGCGATGCGTGAAGCGGGAAAAACCTACCAAGATGCAGTTGATGAAGTGCGAGAAGCGGTGGATTTTCTCCGTTATTACGCTAATTTATCAAGAAATGTCATGCCAGAACAGCGTGAAGCGCTTGGCGTGTTTGTCTGCATTAGCCCATGGAATTTTCCGTTAGCAATTTTCACCGGTCAAGTGGCGGCTGCCCTTGCAGCAGGCAATGCCGTGATTGCAAAACCCGCTGAAAGTACATCATTAATTGCGTATCGAGCGACACAGTTATTGCTTGATGCCGGCATACCGTGTGGATTATTGCAGCTTGTTCTGGGCAAGGGTCCAGATGTGGGCAATGACCTTACATCAGACAAACATATTGCTGGTGTTGCATTTACCGGTTCAACACAAGTGGCCAAGCAAATTAAGCACAACCTATTGAACAACAATCCCAGCGCTGGATTGATTGCCGAAACTGGCGGTCTCAACGCCATGGTGGTAGATTCTACTGCGCTAAGTGAGCAAGTAACACGTGACGTTATAGATAGTGCTTTTAAAAGTGCGGGTCAGCGTTGTTCGGCACTAAGAATATTGCTTATTCAAGAAGATTGTTATGCTGGTATTAGCAATATGATCAAAGGTGCGATGGAAGAACTGAATGTAGGAAACCCCAAATACTTGAACACCGATTGTGGGCCGGTGATTAATCAAGTTGAAAAAGATAAACTACAAGCACACATTGACGATTCACGGGCTCACGCTAGAGTAATTGCTAGTGTTAAACACAGTAACAAAAATGGTCATTTTGTGTCACCAACAATGATTGAGCTTGAAAGTTTGGACGATATTAATGAGGAATTTTTCGGACCAATTTTGCATCTGATTCGTTATTCTTCGGACAATCTAGTGGATATGATTGATCAACTCAATGCCAAAGGATTTGGTTTGACTTTTGGCATGCATTCGCGAATTAAAACGCAAGTGGACATGGTGAGTCAAAGAATTAACGCCGGAAACATTTACATTAATCGTAATCAAGTAGGTGCTATCGTTGGTTCGCAACCATTCGGTGGCGAGGGTCTCTCTGGTACGGGTCCAAAGGCTGGCGGGCCGAGTGCACTTCATGGTTACAGTAGAAGTCTCAACACTAATCCTCTCAGAGAGTGTATCGTTGCTCCGTCAAAGAATACTGCGTTTATTAATCAAACAATGGTGGAAAAAATAGCCGACATGTTTCCAGTACTTAATCTGGTATTTATCAATCATCTTGTGGATACTGTCAATCAATACAACCAGAGTATAGAGTTGCCCGGACCAACAGGTGAAAGCAATACATTGTGCTATCATCCTAAGGGTTGTGTACTTTGTTTAGGTCCTAACAATACAGATGCCTTGCAACAAAGTGTTCTATCATTGGTGCTTGGAAATAGCGTAATGACAGCAATAAGTCAACAAGATTACGACCAGTTGATTGACACGGGCATCAAACCAAACATGATTGGTAGAATTGACAAGTCAGTTAGTGACGAGTTGTTGTCAAGTGATTGTTATGATGCTATTTTGTATAGCGGCAACACCAAGGCCATTGAACTTACAGTGCTGGATAGAAATGCCGGTATCACACCAGTGATTGATTCAATCAACGAGCCTTGGAGATTGCTCAATGAGCGAGTTGTAACAGTGGATACCACAGCATCAGGCGGTAATGCGAATTTGCTCGCACTGTAGTTTTTCTGAGTTAGAATGACAAAAAATAGATAGGAAGTATAACCATGATCCTAGATCAACAGAAAACCGCCGAAGCATTGCCATGGGAAGGGTTGATAGATTGCTTGGATAAAATTTTTACTCAAAAAGTAAACTCACCCGTTCGACATCACCATAACATGAAAGTTCCAGACGATGCGGATGCAACTTTGCTGTTGATGCCGGCGTGGATTGAAGGTGAATATTCTGGCGTTAAAATCGTCAATGTTTTTCCGGGTAATAATAAACTCGGCTTAGCTGGTTTGACGGGGCATTATCTATTGAGCTGTGGCAAAACAGGGCGCTTATTATTGCAACTTGAAGGCAATGAGCTTACTTCTAGGAGAACGGCAGCAGCCTCTGCTTTGGCTTCACGTTATCTCTCTCGAGAAAATAGCAGCACGATGTTAATGGTAGGCACTGGGCGCATGGCACGTTATTTGATTCCAGCTCATATGAGTGTGCGTCCAATTGAAACAGTGCATGTATGGGGGCGGCACCTTAAATCTTCAAAGTGTTTGGTTGAAGATCTTAAAGCTGATGGCATTAATGCCCTTGTTTGCCCTCCAGAGAATTTGCAAAAAGTGTCTCGACAAGTGGACTTAATCAGCTGTGCAACAATGTCAACTGAACCGCTTGTGATGGGAGAGTGGCTGTCAGAGGGCGCTCATCTAGATTTGGTGGGTAGTTTTACGCCCAAAATGCGCGAAACAAATAATACAGCCATGCAAATAGGAGAATTATTTGTTGATACACGTGCAGGCACACTCAGCGAAACTGGTGATCTCATCACCCCGATTAATGAGGGCGCAATTACTGAGGGAAAAATAGTTGCCGAATTTTCTGAGCTTTGCGCCGGTCGACATCTAGGACGAGCCGATCTTGAGAACGGTGACAATGCAATCACCGTATTTAAATCCGTTGGCGCCTCGATTGAGGATTTAGCTGCAGCGATTTTGGCGTACCAAAATACGCCAAAGCTTTAGATATACTCGCTAAATAATGGTTTAAGAGGCGTCTTTTCCACCCTCAAAATGGAATTGAGCACCTTTGCGAATGCCTGATGGCCAGCGCGAAGTAATCGTTTTAAGTTTAGTATAAAAACGCACGCCTTCCATGCCATGAATGGAAGAGCTGCCAAACAGTGAACGCTTCCAGCCACCAAAACTGTGCATGGCCACTGGCACAGGTATTGGAACATTGACCCCGGCCATGCCGACTTCAACATTCATCGTAAAATGCCTTGCGGTATCACCATCACGGGTAAAGACTGTCGCTCCGTTGCCGTACTCATGAGAGTTGACTAGGGCTAATGCTTGTTCATAGGTGCTGACACGAATGATACTAAGTACCGGTCCAAAAATTTCATCGGTGTAAATAGACATTTGATCACTGACTTGGTCAAAAATACAGCCCCCAACATAAAAGCCTTCATTTTTCGCATGGTCTCTACCGTCCAGAACCAATGTTGCGCCTTGAGTAATACCCTCTTCAATATAGTTGAGAATATTTTCCTGGCTTTGTTTGGTGATGACAGGCCCCATTTCGACACCTTCCTCATCGTAAGCACCCACTTTTAAGGCACGCACCATTGGCGCCAATTGTTTAACCATGGCATCTGCAATTTCATCACCCACAGCAACCACAACGGATACCGCCATACAGCGCTCACCAGCGGAACCGTATGCTGCTCCTAAGATTGCCTCACAAGCTTGATCCAAGCTCGCATCTGGCATCACAATCATGTGGTTTTTTGCCCCGCATAAGGCCTGCACTCGTTTGTTGTGTTTACACCCTTCTTGATATATGTATTCACCAACAGATGTAGAGCCAACAAAACTTATGGCGGCAACTTTTGGATTGTGTAATAATTCATCTACGGCTTCTTTGTCACCAACGACGGTATTTAATACACCATCGGGTAAGCCTGCCTCACTCATCAGTTCGGTGAGCCGTAATGCACAACTTGGGTCACGCTCGGAAAGCTTTAAAACAAAGGTGTTGCCGCAAGCAATCGCTACGGGGTACATCCACATTGGTACCATCGCAGGGAAGTTAAATGGTGTGATACCGGCACATACACCGAGAGGCTGCCTCAAGTTATAGCTATCAATATTCGCGGAAACATCCGCGGTGTAATCTGATTTTAAGTGTGAATTAATGGCAGTACAAAACTCAACAACTTCAACCCCACGCATGACCTCTCCTTTAGCGTCAGCCAGTGTCTTGCCGTGCTCAATCGATATAAGTTCTGCCAATTCTTCTACGTTTTTATACAAAAGCTCACGATAATTGAACATTATTTGCGCTCTTTTGGAAGGGGGTACTTTTTTCCAGTGTTCAAATGCTGCATCAGCGGAATCAATGGCTTGCCGAACATCGTTGGCACTTGCACCTTGCATCTTATTAATTTTTTGCCCCGTTGACGGATTGTAAATATCAAATACCGTGCTGGATGTTCCCGTTACTTTTTTGCCGTTAATGATGTGTTGTAAGTTTTGATTAGTCATAGATATTACATAAATTGATTAATTGTCGACAATATACCCTGCCTATTGTGCTTAATGCTTAATTATTAGCGTTCTGGTATAGTAAAAATATTCTTTTGTAGTAAGCACTCCAAGTTTTTCTTGGGTTTTAGCAGCACCTTTAACAACAGCAGTAACTATAGCGTCTATTTGTTGTTCTGTGATAACAAGGCTTGGTGATATGGCTATTGTTTTCTTGCTCGTTAATGTAATTATCTCTTGTTTTAATCATCAGATACTCCTAAAATTTAATTGACAGTCATTGCCCTAGCAAATGTATCATTTGACTGGCTGTTGCACTCATATCAGGAATCAACCGCTTCATAATGGTTATGCGATCAAATACACCAGGATCAGATGCAAGAGTGGTTCGAAGTGCCTTGCCAAAGCTTTGCCGCAAACTGGTGCCAACGTTGAATTTGGCTACTTGACGTGATGCCATCATTTGGATGTCTTTCTTTTCAATGCCGCTAGTACCATGAATTACCAATGGTAGGCTTAAAGCTTTTTCCAGCTCAGTAAAACGGTCACGGTCAATTGCTACAGATCGGTCCTCCAAACGGTGCACATTGCCTATAGAGATTGCCAGTGCGTCGGGTTGTCCTTTTTCTTCCATGGCTACAGCCTCAGTTACTTCTGTTAGGGCAGAACGGATATGGTCA
>CAJXHL010000016.1 GCA_913054335.1 uncultured Gammaproteobacteria bacterium
TGGTAAGCAGTGGTACTGGAATGGTCCAGAAATCGGTCAAAACTTTGCCTCAAATAAAATTTTCAAAGCTGGGACTTATTATATCAAGGTTTTTAATAACACCAACACAGGCCAATATATATTAGCGGTCGGGGACATTGAAAAGTTCTCATTTGTTGATATCGTTGGTTTAATTTTTTCAATGGGCAAAATAGAAAAAAAATATTGGGGCTCAAGCCAATGCAATATCTCTTAAGTTTCTCTCTTTCCATTTTGAGCGGGAGGTAGATTATCTAATGTCTTTACTGTAAAATTAGCCACTGCCTATAAATTTGGTTTTCTTGTTTAACATTTCGGGTACACGCGGGGTACACAAAAGGCAAGGAAATCTAGTGTTTTCTCGGGATAAAGAGAGAACAGTTTATTTAACAAAGCCTTCTGTATGTAGTATAGCAGAGGGCTTTAAGGATAGGGTGGGGTAAATCGGGAAATGGTTGAATAATAACTTTTAATCCGATGGTCGAGCGTTCAAGTCGCTCACGCCCCACCATATTTAATTAAGGCTTTACAGAAATGTAGGGCCTTTTTTATACCAAAATCTAGGAGTAAGCCATGAAGGTAGAAAATGGAAAAGTAGTCACTATGCACTACACGCTAAAAAATGATGCTGGAGATATTATTGACACATCTGAGGGTAAAGAGCCAATGCCTTTCTTGCAAGGTCATGGCAATATTATTCCTGGTTTGGAGACCGCATTAGAGGGTAGTGCAATAGGTGACAAGCTTGACGTTACAGTTGAGCCAGAAGAGGCCTACGGTCTTAGACTTCAAGACGCCATTCAGCAGATTCCAAGTTCTGCATTGCAAGGTGTTGATAATGTAACTGTTGGTATGCAGCTCCAATCTCAAGATGAGCATGGCAACCCGTTCATGGTTACTGTGACAAAAATTGAGGATGAGGAAATTACAGTCGATGCCAACCATCCATTGGCTGGTGAAACATTGCATTTTGCAGTTAGTATTGAGTCCATTCGAGATGCGCAAGAAGAAGAGATCTCTCACGGTCACGTTCACTAAAGCACCTTACAATACAGGGCATTATGAAGCTACATAATTGCCCTTTATGCTCCTCAAAGCAAACCCAACTTTATTACACCGACGACACCCGTCAATACCATGCTTGTTCAGCATGTGGGTTTATCTTCGTCCCTAGTGTTTTCCACCTAAGTGAAGTCGAGCAAAAAACCCGATACGACCTTCATAACAACGACCCAAATGATGCCGACTACCGAGGTTTTTTATCGCAAGTGGCAGAGCCTTTGTTGGAAAGGATACCCAAAGAGTCGGAGGGGCTTGATTTTGGCTGTGGCCCAGGCCCAACGCTATCGATTATGCTTGAAGAGCAAGGCTGTAAAGTTGATTTATTCGATAAGTTTTTTGCCCAGAATAACGAGGTCTTTAGTCGTAAGTACGACTTTATCACGGCAACGGAAGTTCTAGAGCATTTGTCTCAACCCGCATTTGAGCTGAATCGTTTATACAATATGTTAAATTCTGGTGGTGTGTTGGGGGTAATGACTGAAATGCTGTCAGATAATACGAGCTTTGCGGATTGGTATTATAAGAACGACCCTACTCATATTGGGTTTTTTAACCGAACAAGCCTACAACGACTTGCCAGAACATGGTGTGCCGAGGTAGAAATACTATCTAGTAGAGTGGTTTTAATTACAAAAACACCTGCCCTAGTGAGATTGACTTAAACGCCATCCAAATGTTCTACATACAGGCGGCCATAATATCGAATTGATTTGGCGTTATGTGCGCGAAAAATTTTGGCAACTTTCTCTCTCGCAACTTTGTTCAAAGTGGGTACGCTAACAATGGCATGACCTTCTTTAAGGTTTTTTTCAACCCTCTCAAGATACTCATGTTCTTCACCTTGAGCGAGGTGTTGCCACTTCCTAACAACCTTGGTCCAAAGGCCATGCTTATCGCCTACTGGATCGAGAAACGCCAAGCCATCATCACCTACAGATTCGTCTATTTGTGAATCATCAAAGCCGGCATCGATCAACTCACTGACCACCTCGTCAGCCTCATTTTTTGTATCGATGGCAGCAACAACACGATGGGTTGGGTATGCATAAAAGTTTTCCTTGGTATGAGCTAACATAGTTGACTCCTGTATGGTTAAAGACAAGTTGATATGTTATTTTTACTATACGCTCATAATTGAGTAATATTGGAGCAATTGCGCACAGGAGTCGCAATCTGGGACTCAATGAGTCTTAGATAGCTGTTGTATCGATAAGGGTGAATACCGCCAGACTCTAAAGCCTCCTTGATCGCACAATTAGGCTCATTGATGTGTTGGCAATTTCTAAAACGACAATTTCCCAGTAGGGGTGTAAATTCTCTAAAACCGTTGAGAATGTCTTTTGCCTCAAGATTGTCTAACTGAAACTCTCGAATACCGGGAGAGTCAATTAAGTCACCACCACTGGCGATTTTGTATATACAAGTATTGGTTGTCGTGTGTTTTCCAAGTTTGCTTTTTTCACTTATTTCATTCACTCTAATGTTTAAATCTGGGATGAGTTCATTAATAAGAGAGGATTTTCCAACACCAGACTGTCCAAGGAAGATATGCGTTTTATCGGCCAATTGTTGTTTTAAATCACCTAAATTTAATTGCTCTTTGACACTAATAAAATGCAATTTATAGCCAAGATTTTGATAAATCAAGAAGTCTGCATACAGGCTCTCTAAGTCGTCAACTAGCTCGATTTTATTGACAATAATAGAAACTGGTAAATTGGCATTTTCTGCCACCACAAGATAGCGATCAATCAAGTCGAATTGGTATTTAGGCTCTGCGGCAACCACCAACCACAGCTGGTCAACGTTCGCTGCAATTAATTTTTCTTGTCTTTTGAGTTCGTTTTTTCTTGGCAAAAGGGCGGTAACAATGCCATTATCATTATCAGTGGGTTGAAATATGACTTCATCGCCAGCAACCGAGATGTCGATATTTCGTCTACTGGTGCATTGGAATAACTCACCATCATTTGACTCCACAAGCTGGCGTTGGCCATAGCGTGTGATGACTCTGCCTTTTTGCTCTTCACCACTGATGCTTACTTCTGATTCGGCTTTTTCTGATGCCTTTTTGGCTCTGGCGATGCGCTCGCTTTGAATCTTCTCGGCACGCCACTTTTGTCGTCTGTTTAAAGCCACTTTTTTGTTACCAGTGGATTAACTATTTCTGAAAACTTAATTTTCATTGGAGGGCTTAATTCTCTGCCATAGAGTTTATTTAAGTCGTTCAATTCGTAATGTAGCGCTTGGGTGCGTGTCGTGAAATGCAGAATAATACTTATCCGGAGAGAGTGATGAGGAGTTCTCTCTGTAAAGCTTAACCAATGAAGAGATCAAATCATTAGCGTCCGTGTGTCTGGCGGCAAAAGCGTCTGCTTGGAACTCGTGTTTGCGGGAGATTAAATTGCTGAATGGTGTGATAAAAAAACTAAATACCGGCAATATTAAACTAAATAGAATAAGGGCTGTATGACTCGATCCTTCGGCAATTCCAAGTCCACTAAAGAACCAACTTTGGTTGATTAGGTAGCCGAGTAAGGCAAGACTTATTAAACTAAAAATAAAAGTGCTGATCATTCTCTGACGAATGTGTTTGTGATGAAAATGGCCCAATTCGTGTGCAAGAATGGCCTCGACTTCACGATCCTCCATGCCCTTTAAAAGCGTATCAAAAAATACAATTCTCTTGTTCTTGCCAAGACCAGTGAAATAGGCATTACCATGAGACGATCTCTTGGAACCATCCATGACAAAAATACCGTCATTTTTAAAGCCGGTTCTTTGCAATAGATTGTCTATTCGATCTCTAAGAGAGTTATTTTTTAATGGCTCGAATTTATTAAAAATGGGTGCGATGAAGGTTGGGTAAATCCACATCATTGTCATGGTAAAAATGCTCAGCGTTAACCAAACGTATAACCACCAATAATTTCCCATAACATCCATTAAATAGAGAATGGCGAAGATCAATGGTATGCTAACAATCAGTGTTAGCAGTAACTCTTTTACCAAGTCGCTCAAAAAAGTTAGGATGGTCATTCGGTTAAAGCCAAACTTCTGTTCAAGGATAAAGTTTCTGTAAATACTAAATGGTAAGTCAATCAGACTGGCGATAAGCATAATACTGATAATGAAAGCAGTACCAAGAACCAAAGATGACTCTGTGATGTTATTACGCCAAAATATGTCAAGCCAATTAATGCCGCCACCAATTGTCCATATGAGCAAAACGATAGTAGAGAAAATAACCTCAAAATGGCTAACTAACAATTTTGCCTGAGTGTAACGACCTGCTTTTTGGTGATCCTCAAGCGAAATAGAATCCTTAAAATTTTCAGGTACCGCATCAAATGTTGCCTTTATGGCTCGATCCTGTCGAAAGTTAAGCCAAAGAAGGGTAATGACCGAGGTAAGAATGGCCAAAAGAAAAATAAAGGTAAATAAATTAAATTCCATGTTCTAAATAAATCGCAATATATCGCAAGTATTTTACAGTCTATAACGTCCAGAGTTACCCGTGATTGACAATCTATCTATTGCAATTGTAGATAATCGTTTGATTATGACTCTCTTAGAATGATGTTTTATTTGGTGAATAAAAACTTGATATGGGTATAATTCGTTTATCAATGTGAGTTACCAAACTTAGATTATTATTGGCTGCGAGATTGTTAACGCAGCCGTTTTTGTACAGAAATTGGGATTTTTTATGAGCACAATGGCAGATAGAGACGGTTTCATCTGGATGGACGGTGAATGGCTGGACTGGTGTGAAGCAAAAATACACGTATTAACACATACCTTGCATTATGGTATGGGTGCATTTGAAGGTGTTAGGGCATACGAGACCGATAGCGGTCCGGCAATATTTAAATTAGAAGAGCATACCGACCGCTGGTTTAACTCAGCTGAAATTCTTGGTATGACTATCCCATTTGACAAAAAGACCTTAAATCAAGCGCAATGTGAAGCTGTTGCTAAAAACAACTTGAAGTCAGCCTACTTGCGTCCGATGTGTTTTTACGGTTCTGAGGGTATGGGTCTTAGAGCTGATAATTTAAAAGTTCATGTGATGATTGCAGCCTGGGAATGGGGGGCTTATTTAGGTGAAGACAGCATGGAAAATGGTATTCGTATTTGTACTTCTTCATTTATTCGTCACCATGGCAACCCGGCACTTGCCAAGGCAAAAACTAACGGCAACTATGTTAATTCGATGATGGCGTTGCAAGAGGCTCTCAGCAAAGGCTTTGATGAAGCATTGATGCTAGATATTGACGGTTTTGTTTCTGAGGGTAGTGGTGAGAATATCTTTGTTATCCGTGAGGGTGTGATTTATACACCTGAATTAACATCAGCCTTGCCTGGAATTACACGCAGCACAATTATTACTTTAGCCGATGAATTAGGCTATCAAGTAATTGAAAAACAACTAACTTGTGAAGACGTAAGCAGCGCAGATGAGGCATTTTTTACAGGTACAGCGGCCGAAGTAACGCCAATTAGAGCGTTGGATGAACACACTATAGGTGCTGGCACTCGAGGCCCAATTACCAAGCAATTGCAATCGCTTTATTTTGATTGTGTTACGGGTAAAAATAAGAAGCACGAGAGCTGGATTGCCAAAGGGAGATGTTAATGGACGACAACAAAGTTAAACACAAAAGCTTTAGAATTGTCACTAAAGAGGATTTACCTTTTCATTGTCCTCCGAAAGAGTCACAAAAATGGAATATGCATCCAAAAGTATTTCTTTCATTTGACGAGCTAGGAAAAACAAGCTGTCCGTATTGTGGCGCTAGCTACGAACTGGAACAGTAATTGGCAAACACCAAATGGCCAAAACGTTAGAAAATATCGTATTAGTTGGACCGATGGGCTCTGGAAAGACAACCGTTGGCCGTCGATTGGCCGACGAGCTAAATCGTAAGTTTTTTGACTCTGATCATGAAATAATCGATAAAACAGGTGTTAAAATTGAGCATATTTTTGACATTGAAGGCGAAAACGGTTTTAGAGATCGAGAGTCTAAAGTCCTCAGTGATCTCTATCAGAAAAAAGGTGTTGTGATTGCAACGGGTGGTGGCATTGTTTTAAAGCCTGAGAATAGAAGGTTGTTGCAACAATCAGGTATCGTTGTTTACTTGTCTTCATCAATTGAACAGCTTCTTAAAAGAACAGCAAAATCCAAAAACAGACCCATACTTGAAAAGAGTCTAGATCGCGAAAAGACAATTCGTGATATTCTGAGTGAACGAGAAGCTTATTATCGACAAGTTGCAACGCTTGAAGTGGATACGACAGGTAAGCATTTAAACGGAGTGATTAACACCATCAAACAATATGTACAAAATTCTACCTAAACTAATTGCTGTTTGCTACCTTGGGGCTTGTTCCCAAGTAAGTGCTTTAACGGTTGACGAATACACAGATGCATTATTACAAAACCACCCATATTTTTTACAATTATCACTTGCTGAGAAGGCAGCCTTGGTTGGTGAAAAAGTAGCCCTTACGTATACCGATTGGAGTTTGGTGAGCTCTTTCAGTAATACCAATAATGATTTAAATACCACTGTTTACAAAGTTTCTGCAAAAAAGACCGTCGCTAAAACAGGTGCTATTGTTAGTCTTAATCACTCCTGGGGTCGTAACAGTCTTGATGGTGTGATAACAGGTGAAAATATTACTAGTATTGATTATTCACAGCCGTTACTGCAAAACAGAAACGGATTGAACAACAAATTAAGCGCTGATATTGCAACAATCGAAATTGCGGCTCAAAGTGTGAGCCGTATTGAGCAGACTGAGGTCTTCATCTCTAACAAAATTAAAAGATTAATTGATCTTGCTTTGGCACAGGAAAAAGAAAAAATATATCGCCAACAATTGAAACTTACCCTTGTGCAATTTGAATTGGCTGAGAATAAATTAAAACACGCCTTAATCGATCAATCTGATTTTCTGAGTGAGATGGATGCAAAGTTTCGTGCAGAGCAACAGTGGTTGCAATCTCAAAGTGAGTTAACTCTTTTAAAGCAAGAGCTGGCTGCACTGGCCAATATTCAAGAAAGCGAAATGGTTATTGAGTTCGATCTTTATCAACAACACGATATTGTACAAGTTGATTCAGAGAGTATATTACCAAACTTGAGAGTGATGCAGCAAATACAAATTGAGAGGCAAAAACTACTCCGACAGAAACAAAGTCTAGAGGATAAATTATTGCCATCTATTAACCTTAGTTTTGGACTAAGCACCCAAGGTGAGGGTAATAATTACTTTGATGGGTTTTCTAATCAAGACCAATTTTGGCGCATGGGTGTTGATGTGTCTTATCCTTTAGGCCAAAATAAGGCCATGCTTAATTTGGTGCAATCTGACATTTCTCTTGCACGCTTAAATGCGCGTCAGCGTGAAGTTGAGATAAACACTAAACAACAGATTGGCACCCTTGTTTTACAGGTGAAGTTCTTGAGGAAAACGATGGAAATTAGTCAAGATCAGGTTCAAATTGCTGAGGATAAAGTGTACGAAGAAGATCTTAAATTTGAGAACGCAAGAGGAAATAAAAGCTTACTGATCTCAACTCAAAAAGCGCTTAATTTAATGAAATTAGCTCATGCACAAACGGCGGCTAATTATCAAATAAATGTTATTGAATATCGTTCTACAATCGATCAATTGTTGTAGAGAAGGCCTTTGCACAAACGTTTTAGATTTGATAGTGGGGTTTTTTACATTTTACAAGGCATAATTATTGAAGCTCTACTTTGCTGTCCAGTGATAAAATTTAACGCTGTAAAATGGAAAAAATCCCCTATCCTAAATGGCTGAGGTTAAAAATGTTAAAGCCAAACCAAACCAAACCAAACCAAACCAAACCAAACCAAACCAAACAATACAATGGCGTTTGTTTGTGCGAAACTTATGCTTTAGTGTAAAAATGCAGAAAAATCCTCATCAATAGTTAGCGCTATTATATCGCCCGAAGGAAGTGCCGAAGGTGAGAAACTTTCGTTTCGAGATACTGCCCTGGGGTGCTTGGGGTGCAAATTTTTACACATTTTTTATTCATTTTTATCACTCAGAAAATTTTAAAATGATTTATGTAAAGGTCTCTCTAGATGCTCCGTTATAGGCTCTATCCTGAAAACCCTTGTGCGCATATTTTTTGCCTAGAGTTAGAGATTCAAAAGCCACAACGTTCAGGTCAAATACTCTCTCTTGCCAACTGGATACCCGGTAGTTATCTTGTTCGCAATTTTGCTAAACATATTACCTCTCTATCTGCTAGTTCTAATGGTAAGCCCATCAAAGTAAAAAAGTTGAACAAAAACCATTGGCAATGCGACCCCTGCAAGGATACTTTGCTGATTAGTTACGAGATTTATGCATTTGATTTATCGGTACGAAGCGCCTATCTTAGTGATGAAAGAGCTTTTTTTAATGGTGCCAGTGTTTTCTTAAAAGCCCATGGTTTTGAAAATGAACCTTGTGAAGTAGAGATACATCAACCGCCAAAATCTCAAGCCAAAGGCCATTGGAAAATAGCTACAACGCTTGAAAAACTGAGCGAATCAAAAATGCATTCGACTTATAAAGCAAATAACTATGACCAGTTAATCGATCATCCAGTTGAGATGGCAGATTTTCAAACACTGAATTTTTCTGTGGCCGGTATTTCTCATCAGATGGTGATAACAGGTGAACATAATGTTGACAACGCCCGACTGATAGCCGACCTCGAATTGGTTTGCCAACACCACATTGATTTTTTCGAAAATTCTATTCCTTTTGATCGCTATTTATTTCTTACGCTGGTGATGACAAAAGGTTTTGGTGGTTTAGAGCACTCAAATTCCACCAGTTTGATTTGCTCGAGAGAGGGTTTGCAAGATTCATATATAGACGAGCCCACCTCAAATTACACCAAATTTATATCGCTATGTTGCCACGAGTATTTTCATGCCTGGTGGGTTAAAAAGTTAAGACCCGTTGTTTTTAAAAAGCCAAATTTAAACGAGGAAACTTACACAGAGCAACTGTGGATTTTTGAAGGGTTTACCTCGTATTATGATGAGCTGTCTTTACTAAGAGTTAAGTTTTTTACGCCTGAGGCGTACTTGAACTTATTTGCCAAAACGGTGACTAAGGTTTATAGCGGTAGTGGGCGTTTAAAACAGTCTATTGCTGAATCAAGCTTTGATGCTTGGACTAAGTATTATCAGCAGGATGAAAATGCACCCAACGCCATCGTTAGTTATTATGGCAAAGGGGCGTTGCTCGCTTTCGTGCTGGATGTCGAAATAAGAAAAACAACCGCAGATATGACTACCCTTGATGATGTTTTGCGCTACGCTTATGCGCATCATTCGGAGACCGGCCTTAAAGATGAAGACATTCCAAACATTGTAAGTAAGCTTACACAGCACTCTTTTGATGATTTTTTCGCAAAATATCTTTATGGCGTAGATGAATTGCCATTGCAGGATGCTTTTACATATTTTGGCGTTGATTGTCAGTTTGATATGAATTCAAAAGATCTTGTGGCCTTTGGGCTCAGGGTGAGCAATCAAGATGGCTCGTCAAAAATAACCCAGGTTTTGGATGACAGTTGTGCGCAGGATTCGGGGTTGTTTGTTGACGATGTTGTCATTGCTATTGACAATGCAAAAGTAGGACACGAGAGTCTTGTTTCGCACATTAATAAATCGGCTGAGGGTGCACCGCTTAAGTTTTCAATTATGCGTGATCAGGTCCTAAGAGTTGTACTTGTTAATGTGTCTTTTAACAGGCAAGCACATTGCGCTCTGACCCTGATGAGCAAACTTGATTCAGCAACCGTAAAACGCCAAAAACAGTGGTTTTATGGAGTGACAAAATGATTAGAATATTTTTATTCTGCTGTTCGATTTTGCCGCTTAGAGCCAATCACTTTCTTGGTTCTTTGATTGGCAAATTTATCTATCATTTTAACTCTGATGCGAAACGAGTGAGTATTCAAAATATAGCGCTTTGTTTCCCAGAATTATCCCAACAAGAACGTGACGCTTTGGTTAAACAATCACTTATCGAGACAGGTAAGGGTCTCACGGAATCTGGCTTAGTGTGGAATGAGAGTTTTAACGATAATGCAAAATATATTCGTCGCTTTATTGGTAAAGAGCATCTAGATAGCACTGAAAAAACAATACTATTAACACCTCATATAGGTTGCTGGGAGATTACAGGTCGCGTTATTGCGTGTGATAGAGCGCTCACTTTTCTCTATAAGCCACTGAATAAATCTGGGCAAGATGCTTATTTGTTTGAGCGCAGAAATCAAGGAAACTTAACCATGGCTAGCGCCGATAGGTCAGGCGTTCTCAAACTGCAACGAGCAATGGCAAAAGGACATTTAATTGGCATATTGCCTGATCAAGACCCAGGAAAGGAAGGTGGCTTGATGGCGCCGTTTTTCAATCAAAGCGTCAATACCATGACCTTGTTGGCAAAATTGACTAAGAAGAATAACGCCAAAGTGATAATACTTTGGGCAAAGCGGCTGGATAAAGGCCGTGGATTTGATCTAATTGCTGAGCCAATTGACATCCTTTCTGGTGCAAAAAACATTTTTGAGCAAGTAAGTAAAATGAACAGCGCTATAGAGGCGCTTGTTCGCCAGTGTCCCGAGCAATATCTATGGAGTTATCGTCGATTTAAATCAAGTCACAGCTACGACGAATAAACACACATTTTCTACATCAATAAAGCCTTTCGTATTGGCTACTGTAGAAGCCAATATGGTATAATTTTTCCACTGATTTTCAAATTTTATAATATATATAAAGGTCTGTCCATGAGGATGATAGAAGACATTCGAAGTGTTTTTAAGCGCGATCCAGCCGCTCGTAATATTTTTGAGGTTATTACCTGCTACTCAGGTGTGCAAGCCATTATTTTTTATCGCTTTACCCATATGCTTTGGGGTTGGAAGCTGCTTTGGCTGGCGCGATTTATTTCAACATTTGCACGTTGGGTGACAGGCATTGAAATCCACCCGGGGGCTGTTATTGGTCGACGTTTTTTTATTGATCACGGTATGGGTGTGGTTATTGGTGAAACGGCTGAAATCGGTGATGACTGCATGATGTATCATGGCGTCACTTTGGGCGGCACGACTTGGGACAAGGTAAAGCGCCATCCAACTTTGAAAGATGGCGTAGTAATTGGTGCTGGTGCTAAAATTTTAGGTCCAATTACACTGGGAAACAACGTGCGTGTTGGCTCGAATTCGGTCGTTGTTAAATCGATTGATGATAATTGCACCGTGGTTGGTATTCCAGGACGCGTACTTGAGAAGAAGGTGGATGACAGTGATAAGTTTGATTTATACGCAGTGAGTACCAGTGGCAATGAGAGCGATCCTACCGTCAAAGCGGTGAAGTCAATTATTGAGCGTTTGGCGGATATTGATAAGCAGCTAGATAAGGTTTCAAATGCTTTTTATGTTTCTGAAGAGCAGAAAAAAATTGATGACGCTGCAGACAATGAAAAAAGTTAAGTAGCAAGTGAATTTAATACTTGACTATTCTATTTAATACTTGACTACTCCACTAGGTTAATTGTATAATATTGGCAACTTATTTCCATTGGAGATGCAATGCAACTGACGACAAAAGGCCGCTATGCTGTAACCGCAATGCTTGACCTTGCGTCCAGCGATACTGGCAAGCCTGTGACGCTTGATATTATCTCGCAGAGGCAAAATATTTCGCTTTCATACCTAGAGCAACTTTTTGCCAAATTGCGTAGAGCATCACTGGTAAAAAGCGTTCGTGGCCCTGGTGGTGGTTACCTTTTAAGTCCGCCTGCCCAAGATGTGACGTTAACCCAAATTATTGAGGCGGTTGATGAAAACATTGATCTTCGACGCTGTCATGGATTGAAAAATTGCTTGAGAGGCAGAGAATGTGTCTCGCACCATCTTTGGTGTGAAGTGAGTGACCAAATAAGAAGTTTTTTAAGTGAAAAGAACTTACAACAGGTGATGGATGATTACAACACCCGTAAAAATTTAATAGATAAGGAAATTTAGAAATGTCAACTCCAACTTATATGGATTATTCAGCGACGACGCCAGTGGATGGTCGTGTTGCTCAAAAAATGGCCGAGTGCTTAACAATGGAAGGCAATTTTGGTAACGCTGCCTCGCGTTCGCACTACTACGGTTGGCAAGCGGAAAAAGCCATTGATACGGCAAGAGATCAAGTGGCGAGCTTGGTGGGTGCCGATTCAAGAGAAATTGTTTGGACTTCGGGCGCAACTGAATCTGATAACTTGGCGATTAAAGGTATTGCGCATTTTTATCACAAACGTGGCAAGCACATCATTACCCTTAAAACAGAACATAAGGCGGTGCTTGACACTTGCCGTCAATTAGAACGTGAAGGCTTTGAGGTGACTTATCTTGATCCAATGGCCAATGGCTTGTTGGATATTGAAGTCTTTAAGGCAGCACTTCGTGAAGACACGATTTTGGTCTCTATCATGCATGTTAATAATGAAATTGGCGTGATTCAAGATATTCAAACCATTGGTGATATTTGCCGAGCAAACAAAACGTTTTTCCATGTGGATGCAGCGCAGTCTGCAGGTAAAGTGGATATTGATTTAGAATCTCTTCCTGTGGATTTAATGAGTTTTTCTGCACATAAAATCTATGGCCCTAAGGGCATGGGTGCTTTGTACGTTAGACGTAAGCCACGTGTGCGCATTGAAGCTCAAATGCACGGTGGCGGCCATGAGCGTGGTATGCGTTCTGGCACGTTGGCAACACATCAAATTGTGGGTATGGGTGAGGCTTTTGCTATTGCCGAGGCTGAAATGAAAGCAGAAAACAAAAAAATTGAACTGCTCAGAAATCGTTTGTTGGCAGGATTCACCGATATGGAAGAAGTGGTGGTTAATGGCGATATGGAAAATCGTATCCCCGGCAATTTAAACATCAGCTTTAACTATGTTGAAGGTGAGTCTTTAATGATGGCCATTTCTGATATTGCTGTGTCTTCGGGTTCGGCTTGTACTTCGGCCAGTTTGGAGCCGTCTTATGTGCTTCGTGCACTGGGTTTGAATGATGAACTGGCACACAGCTCTATTCGTTTCACTATTGGCCGTTATACGACCGAAGAGAATATTGATGAGGCTATCGGTCTTGTAAGAGAAAAAGTGCAAAAATTAAGAGATTTGTCGCCTTTATGGGATATGTATAAAGACGGTATTGATTTAAGTACCGTTGAATGGGCAGCCCATTAAAGGCACCTATATTTGTGATATTAATATACACCTAAAAGGTGTAGAATGAAATTTAAGCGTTAAACAGGAGTAATTTATGGCGTATGGAAAAAAAGTATTGGATCATTATGAAAACCCTAGAAATGTAGGTGTTTTAGATAAAGATGCTAAAAATGTAGGCACTGGTATGGTTGGCGCACCGGCGTGTGGCGATGTAATGCGCTTGCAGATTCAGGTTGATGCCAATGGTGTTATTGAAGATGCCAAGTTTAAAACTTACGGTTGTGGTTCTGCCATTGCATCCTCTTCTCTATTGACAGAGTGGGTAAAAGGCAAGACATTGGACGAAGCGGCACAAATCAAAAATACCGAAATTGTTGAAGAGTTAGAACTTCCTCCGGTGAAAATCCATTGCTCAGTGTTAGCTGAAGATGCAATTAAAGCAGCGATTAGCGATCTAAAAGAAAAAGCTGGATAATTATGGCAATTACCCTTACCAATAAGGCTGCAGACCGCATGGTTGATTACTTGGCCAATCGTGGTTCGGGTATTGGCGTGCGTCTTTCGGTGCAAACCACAGGCTGTTCGGGCTTAGGTTACAACATGGAATTTGTTGATGACCTTAATGAAGACGACAGTGTTTTTGAAGACAAAGGCGTTCAAGTCATCGTCGATGCCAAAAGTCTAATCTACATTAATGGCACAGAAGTGGACTACCAAAAAGAAGGCCTCAATGAGGGTTTTGAGTTCAACAACCCTAATTCTAAGGCTGAATGTGGTTGCGGCGAGTCGTTCACTGTTTAGTTAGTTCCATTTAGGCTCAAGGTTAGTAGAGTAATGCAAAATTATTTTGAACTGTTTGACCTTGAGGCTACGTTTGAGATTGATGATCAAGCACTGAGTGGTGCTTATCAAGCGCAAGTCTCTAAATTTCACCCAGACAAATTTGCATCAAAAAGCGCTTCAGAACAACTCCAAGCCTTGCAAAATACCTCGCTAATCAACTCGGCATATGACGCATTAAAATCACCTCTAGAGCGTGCAGGTTATTTGTTAACACTCCAAGATATTAATCCTTTTGATGAAAAAGACACACATATGGATAGCCATTTCTTGCTAGAGCAGATTGAGCTTAGAGAGCAGCTTGAGGCCATAAAATCTGAAAAAGACGAGCTTGGTTTGGATGATTTTATTAGCAATATTCAAACCCATATCGGTGATAATGTCGCTTCCCTTTCAAATTCTTTTGCAAATTCAGAAGATTTAGCGACGATGAAAAATTCGGTACGTGAACTCAAGTTTTATGAGCAGCTTAAAAAAGAAGCAAACCGTTTGATGGACGAGTGGTTGTAGCCGCTATATAAGAATAATACAAAGCATGGCATTATTACAAATCTCAGAACCAGGTCAATCCACTGCACCACACCATCATCAATTGGCTTGTGGCATTGATTTAGGAACGACAAACTCTTTGGTTGCCAGCGTGATGAGTGGCCAAGTGACATTGTTCACTGACGACAATAATGAAGTCCTGATGCCTTCTGTTGTGCATTGCGGACAGGGTAAAAAACCGATTGTTGGTTACGACGCTTGTCATTATGCAACCACCGATCCAGTTAATACTATCCTGTCCGTCAAACGCTTTATGGGCTTGAGCTTTAAAGAAGTTAGCGAACTCAAGAATTGCCCTTATCGATTGCTTGAAAATGGCAATAATGTGTTGTTTCAAACCGCTATTGGTGATTTGTTAGCTGTTGAAATTTCAGCCAGTATTCTCTCGGCTTTAAAGCATCGCGCTGAAAGTGCTCTGGGGGGCGACTTGGTCGGTGCGGTGATTACCGTACCAGCCTATTTTAATGACGCCCAAAGACAATCCACAAAAGACGCTGCGACTTTAGCTGGTATTAATGTGCTAAGGCTTTTAAATGAACCAACTGCAGCCGCTATAGCTTATGGCTTAGAATCAGGTGAAGAAGGCATTCACGCTGTATACGATTTAGGTGGTGGCACTTTTGACATCTCTATTCTAAGTTTTAAAAAAGGTATTTTTCAAGTATTGGCAACCGGCGGTGACTCAAATCTCGGTGGCGATGATTTTGATCAGCTTATCGCTGACGATTGCAAAAAAGCATTTGAATTGGACGAGCTTTCACCCGTTCAAATGCAAAATTTAAAACTGTTTTCGCGCCAAGCCAAAGAAACGCTTACAACTGAAGACAGTGCAGAGTTTATCTTTGATGACCGACCTTACCAAATCACTAAAGCGCACTTTGACACATTGGCAACACCTCTTCTAAAAAGAACTTTACTGTTAACTAAAAGAGCCCTTAGAGACGCTTCGGTTGAAATCTCAGAAGTGAAGGATGTGGTGATGGTGGGTGGCTCAACGCGTATGCCCATTATTCGCGAGCAAGTGGGTGAGCTTTTCGATAGGCATGTATTGTGCTCAATAAACCCCGACGAAGTAGTTGCCAAAGGTGCGGCGATTCAAGCCAATATTTTGGCTGGTAATAAAAGTAAAGACGATCTTTTACTGTTAGACGTATTGCCACTTTCATTGGGCTTAGAAACCATGGGTGGTCTAGTGGAAAAAGTGATCCATAGAAACACCACCATTCCTATTTCTAGAGCGCAAGAATTCACCACGTTTAAAGATGGCCAAACTGGCATGAGTATTCATGTGTACCAAGGCGAGCGCGAGTTAACTCAAGATTGCCGCTCTCTTGGCAAATTTGAGCTAAAAGGAATTCCACCAATGGTTGCTGGCAGCGCCAGAATATTGGTTGAATTTCAAGTAGATGCTGATGGTCTTTTATCGGTTAACGCTACTGAAAAAACAACAGGCGTCAAAGCCGAAGTGGTTATCAAGCCTTCTTATGGCCTCAGTGATGCTGAAGTTGAAAAAATGCTAAAAGACTCCATTATTTTTGCCCAAGAAGATGTGCTTTTGAGGCAGCTTCACGAGCAAAAAGTAGATGCTGAACGCACGATTGAAGCGATTGATTCTGCACTAAATATGGATAAATCGTTACTTGATGAGGCGATGCTTGCAGAAATTCTTGATGCCAGAGATCAGCTGCAATCCGTTATCAACTCAGACAATGCAACTAAAGTTAAAGCTGGCGTTGAGCTGCTTGAAGCCAAAAGCGTAAAATTTGTAGAAATGCGCATGAATAAATCCATTATGAGCGTGATGCAAGGCCATAGTGTTGAAGAATTTAACGAATAACTAAGGAGTTAGTAGTGCCACAAATAATCATCCTTCCTAATGAAGAATTTTGTCCTGAAGGCGTTGTCATTAATGCGGACAAAGGAACGAGTGTTTGTCGAGCACTACTGGCCAATGACATTGAAATTGAACATGCCTGTGAAATGTCGAATGCTTGCACAACGTGTCATGTCTACATCCGTGAGGGTTTTGATGCCATTGAGGAGTCTGATGAAACCGAGGATGACTTATTGGATAAAGCCTGGGGTTTGGATCCAGATTCTAGACTCTCGTGTCAAGCTATTTTACAAGATGAGGACTTGGTGATTGAGATACCGAAGTACACAATCAACCAAGTCTCAGAAATGCATTAATTACAACAGTCTCTAAAAGTTATTCGATTGTAATATTAGGGAAAGCGCCAACACTCTCATTTTGAAGTGATAGTGAAGCTGCAAGTTTCCTAGCAATATCTTTATAAATTTCAGTCGTTTTTCCATCGGGTTCTTTGACAACGGTTGGCGTACCCTCATCAACATCTGTTCTGATGTTGATCTCTAAAGGTAGCGCTCCTAAGAATTCTACACCAGAGTCGTTTGCCATGTTTTCGCCACCACCATGACCAAAGATAGCCTCAGCATGACCACAGTTAGAACAAATATGCATTGACATATTTTCGATAATGCCGAGAATTGGTATGTTGACTTTCTCAAACATTGCCAAGCCTTTTTGCGCATCAATCAGTGCAATGTCTTGAGGCGTTGTAACGATCACAGCGCCACTAACCGGAATCTTTTGAGAAATGGTGAGTTGTGTGTCACCTGTTCCCGGCGGCATATCGATGATCATATAGTCAATGTCATGCCATTCTGTCTTATGAATCAGTTGATCGAGCGCTTGTGTTACCATCGGGCCACGCCATACCATTGGCACAGCTTCTTCGACCAAATAACCGATAGACATGCTCTGGATCCCATGCGCAAGAACTGGCATCATATTGCCATTTTCAGCACCTTCGGGTTTGAGATCTTTGACGCCTAACATACGCGGTTGAGAGGGGCCATAAATGTCCGCATCAAGGATAGCAACACTAGCGCCTTCGCTATGTAGGGCAAGTGCAAGATTAACCGATGTCGTTGATTTTCCAACGCCACCTTTGCCAGAGGCAACGGCAATTATATTCTTAATACCGGGTAGGGCGTTGGCAACATTTTGAGTCGCGTGTGAGCTAATCTTCGAAGTGATGGAGACAGCTACTTCCGAAGCGCCAGAATTAGACAGCGCCTCTTGAATTGCCTTCTTAAGTTCATCGTGATAACTGCTTGCGGGGTACTTAAGAACAACTTCAATATTCAACTTTTCATCCTCGATAATAATCGCTTTTACGGACTTTGTTGAAACAATGTCTTTAGAAGTGTATTTATCAACGACAGTTGATAGCAATTTCTCAACATTCTCTTGGTTTAAATTTGTCAATTGACTGACTCCAATCGGTAAAATAGCGCTATTTTATCGCACAACAGATCCTCAACACCTTATTAATGTTGAGATTATTGATTATTTAGTATGTCTAAACGCAGAATTCTCGTCACTTCAGCACTTCCTTACGCCAATGGTGAAATCCATTTAGGTCATTTGCTTGAATATATTCAAACTGATATTTGGGTAAGATTTCAGAAGATGATGGGCAACGAATGCCATTATGTTTGTGCAGACGATGCTCACGGCACGCCAATCATGCTAAAAGCTGATGAAATGGGGATTACACCTGAGGAATTAATTGTCGCGGTGAGCGAGCGTCATCAGGCTGATTTTGCCGATTTTAATATTAACTTCTCCCAGTATCATTCCACTCATTCGCAGGAGAATCGCGAAATATCGAGTGAAATCTACAATCGTTTGAATGAGGCGGGTTATATTATAACGCGCACGATTTCTCAAGCCTTCGACCCTGAAAAGCAAATGTTCTTGCCCGATCGCTTTATCAAAGGCACCTGCCCGAAGTGCGGTGCCGATGATCAATATGGCGATAATTGCGAAGTTTGTGGTGCAACGTATTCCACAACCGATCTCATTAATGCCAAGTCGGTTGTCTCTGGTGCAACACCAATAGAAAAAGACTCCGAGCATTACTTTTTTGACCTGCCTCAATTTGAGCAAACTCTTAAAGATTGGACCAATGCAGGACATTTGCAAGATGAAGTGAGCAACAAATTGGCCGAGTGGTTTGAACAGGGTCTACAGCAATGGGATATTTCGCGAGATAAGCCGTATTTCGGCTTTCAAATTCCAGGCACTAAAGACAAGTATTTCTACGTTTGGCTGGATGCGCCGATTGGTTATTTTGCGAGCTTTAAGAAGTTTTGCGAAGCTAATGATGTGAATTTTGACGACTTTTGCTCTAAAGATTCGAGCACTGAAATGTATCACTTTATTGGTAAAGACATCGTCTATTTCCATGCACTTTTCTGGCCAGCGATGTTGATGGGCTCCAACTTTAGAACGCCAACCGCTATTTTTGCACACGGCTTCCTCACGGTTAATGGGCAAAAGATGAGTAAATCTCGTGGTACATTTATCCAGGCAAGAACTTATTTAGATAACCTTAACCCTGAGTATTTGCGTTATTACTATGCTTACAAACTCAGTGCTAAGATTGATGATATAGATCTTAGTTTAGAGGACTTTAAACAGCGTGTTAACTCAGATTTGGTCGGTAAAGTAGTTAATATTGCCTCACGTTGCGCTTCGTTTATTGTTAAAAAATACGATAAAACATTGTCAGAAAACATTGTCGAAGAAGAGCTGTATAAAGAATTTGTTGCGACTGGCGACTTAATTGCTAAACACTATGAAGCGAGAAACTATAATCAGGCGATGCGCTTAATTATGGGGTTGGCAGACAAGGCAAACCAATACATTGATGAGAAGAAGCCTTGGCAACTGGCTAAAGTACAGGGCAGTGAAAAAGAGGTGCACGAAGTCACCTCCCTTGCAATTAACTTGTTTAGGGTACTGATGACTTACTTAAAACCAGTGCTGCCAGAAATGGCAAAGCAGGTTGAGCTGTTTCTGAATGTTGATGAGCTTGTTTGGTCTGAAATTAAATCGCCGCTAACCAATCATCAAATAAATAAATTTAAGCCACTAATGACACGAATTGAAGATGAGCAAATCAAGAAAGTCGTCGAGTCTTCAAAGCAAAGTATCGGTGGCGATAAAAGCGAGAGTAAAAATGAGGAAAGCAATATGATTCAAATTGATGATTTTTCTAAAATTGATTTAAGAGTCGCTAAAATTGTTAAAGCACAGTCGGTTGAAGGCGCTGATAAGCTGCTTCAATTAACACTCGATGTTGGTGAGCAATCTACTCGCAACGTCTTTGCCGGTATTAAAGCGCACTATAATCCTGAAGATTTGGAAGGGCGCCTAACGGTAATGGTTGCTAATCTTGAGCCAAGAAAGATGAGGTTTGGTCTTTCCGAGGGTATGGTTCTCGCCGCTGGTGATGGAGAATCACTACACTTGTTGTCGACCGATTCAGGCGCCAAACCGGGCATGAAAATTAGTTAATATTTTGTTTCTAAAATTTAGGGAATTTTACTTCTGGCGTTTTTTTTCCTTATTTTTTTAGTCCATAGCCACCAAAATACCAAAAAAAGCCCTAAAACGCATAAAAAACTGTCAATTTATGCTGTTTTTTAGTTAAAAAACAATAAGTTTTTATAGTTCAGCAGAAATTTTGGAAATATTGAATATGGCGGTTTTTTTTTGCAATTTTTAAACTAAATAGCGCCCTCAAATCAGTTTGACACCTCGGAAACAGGAAACAATCTAGAGGCTAAATTGGAAAACGAAGAGTTGCCTCAGCGCCTTTTGCCATTGCATGTTTTTAACTTCAAAATCTCCTCTATGAAGCATCATTATTCAAACAATTTTGCTGATTTCTAGACCAGAAGCGCGTGATGTTTTTGGCTAAGTGTAGTTTGGTTTTTTGAGTAAAGAGGCACTTCCTTGGCTGAGTGTCCGAGGATGTTTTATTAGCATCTCACATACTACAGTTACGTCGGTTAGTTTTTCCGGTGAATTAGCTTATGAAATACATGTTCTTAATGCATCACTTTGTAGAGTTTATGTTGTTTTATGTAAATCTGGAAAGAGTCATGGTATGAAATTATCTGGAGCACGTGCGGCTAAGTTAATGCGAATGAAGAAAGGTTTTTTCACTGCAGGACCAAGGCACCCTGGATCATCTGAGTTGAGCTAAACTCAAAGTGAATGAGTTGTTTGAGCTCCATTCTAATTATTTTGAGGATGAGACTGACAAAATAATTCGTAAGGCTTATTCAGCTTTGTTGCCTTCTAATTTCTAAGTTTTTTATGAAACTTGCAAAACTTAATAAAATTTCGTAATTTCAGCAGTAATGTTTTATACTGCACTCAATATCTTCAATTACTTCTGATTTGGTTTGACTTGTCTCTCTTTCAATAAAATAGGTACTGGTTACCCACTTGTTCTTGTTCATGGATATCTAGGGGGGCAGTCAATGTGGAGGTTTCAGGAAGATCTTAAACAAGATTATTGTTTAATAATGCCATCTTTAGCAGGCTATGGTGAGAGCTCTTTTAAGTATGCACCATCATCAATACAAGAGAACGCCCAACAAGTGTTCGCTTTGTTGGACAATCTAGGAGTTGAAAAATTTAATTTGCTTGGTCATTCAATGGGCGGGATGATTGTGCAAGAAATGGCCTCTCTATTTCCCTCGCGTATAAATAAATTGATTTGTTTTGGTACAGGCTCAATAGGCGTTTTGCCCAATAGGTTTGAAACCATTGAAGAATCAAGAAATAAAATAAAGTCGTTTGGCTTAGAACAGGTTAGAAAGGAAATAGCGAAAACATGGTTTATCGATTATCTAGAGGGCGAAGGATACACATTGTGTCTTGAAGAAGGGGAGAAGGCAACCACCCAGGCTGCTCTCGCGAGTCTTGATGCCTGGGAACAGTGGGATGGAAGGCAAAAGTTAAAAGATATCAAATGCCCAACTCTAGTTATATGGTCAAGTAAGGATCGCTCCTATGATTGGACTCAACAAGAAATACTAGTAAATGGAATTACTGGCTCCAAGATTGAAATAATACAAAACTGTGCGCACAATTCACACATGGAAAAGCCGGAGCTGTTTAATCAGATAGTTAGAGATTTTTTAAATTAAGGTAAACCCATTACAATTGATTATCCATCAATAAATTAATCATTAATCTAAAAGCGAAATTAAGGCAGTTATGGTATTCTATGATTTAACAAATACACCTACTTCTGAGAGTTCCGTTTCAGTCCGTTTAATATAGTCAAGAATTCTTTTATCTCCTTTGGTAATTAACTTAGAAACCAACATTTCAGAAAAAGCAACAAAGGGTATAAAGCTTGGTATTAACGTTTGTGAGTGACTTCCTAGTGAAACTAGTTGTGTTGCATTTGGTACGATATTTGCGATTATTTCGTCTGTAAAAACAACTATTTTGGGATCTTTTTTAACAATTTGATTGATGGCAGATGTGCTTGATTGTGACAGCGGAGAAATGCCAAAAACGATAACTAAATCCTTGCTGTCCATATGAGTAATTTCGCTTGATAACATACCTTCTTGATCACGAATTAACTTTACATTTGGCAGCATCATGTGAAGTAAAAAATGCAAATAAAACGCCAGAGAGAAGCTTCCTCTCATTCCTAAAATATAGATATTATTAGCCTCCAATATGTGGTCTAGTAATGGATATATTTTGCTATAAACCTCATCATTCAGAACACAATCCAATGTGTTTAGTGCAAATTTTTCAAAAGATTGAAATGATTTGTCAGTTTTTTGTTGCTGAATTTTTTGAGCTCGGATTGTAAAATTAGATACGGTTTTTTTAGCACCTTCGATATAAATATTTTTAAAGTCAACATAGCGCTTAAAGCCAAGTAAATTAACAAGGCGCACTAAAGTTGATGGACCTACTTGTGCCTTTTTTGCAATCTGTCGAATAGAGTACAGCGGTATCTCAACTGTATTGCTAATTAAATATTTGGCAATTTTTTGCACTTCCTTTGAGTATGTTGTATAGTCCGATGTTAGGCGTTTCTCAATCTGGTCAGTGCTCATATTACTTGTGGTCATGTTGTTTCCTGTATGAAATATTGTTCAATTTAAACTAACTCTTATTGTGATTTTTATGCTAAATATATTGTTGTTTCGTACTTTAAGTTTTTTTACATATATTCTTGGCAAAGAGTAAGTAATAATGATATACTACATTTGTAATATTTTATTTAAAAAAAAAACATTTGTATAAATATTACAATGTTTAACTTATTAACAAGTTAAAAAACCCACTAAAAAAAGGAGAAGTACTATGTTAAGAAAAATAAATAAGACTGTTGCTACTACAGTATTAATCACAAGTTTTTTTGCATTTCCTAGCTATGCGGAAAAAGTAAATATTGGCGATCCAGGCTGGACTGGAGCCACTGCAATTGCTAACTTATTGTCTGCGGTTATCACAGACAAAATGGGCGGAGAGGCTGACCTTGTTCCAGGAAACAATACTGCCATATATGCTGGAATTGATAGAAGTAAGGGTGAAATTGAAGTTCACCCTGACATCTGGTTACCTAACCAACAGGCATACACTAATGACTTAGTTCCTAAAGGCACTCTTAAGTTGAGTTCTTTGAGTTACGAAGGAAACCAAGGTTACTGCGTATCCCAAGCATTTGCTAAAGATATGAACATAACGTCAATTTTTGACCTTGGAAGACCTGAGGTTGTTGAAGCTATGGATAGTGACGGCAATGGTAAGGGTGAGTTTTGGATTGGTGCTGATGGTTGGGCCTCTGCAAATGTAAACGAAGTAAAGATCAGAGATTACAAACTTCTTGATGCTGGCATCGAGCCAATCAGAGCTGCTGAAGCGGTTAAGAACGCAAGAGTTTTAGATTCTATTAAAAAGGGTGAAGGTTATGCATTTTATTGCTACAAGCCACACGCTATATGGGGAATGGCTGACGTTGTTATGTTAACTGAGCCTACTCATGATCCTGCTAAGTACAAAATGATTCAACCAAAAACTGATGCAGATTGGTATAAAAAATCTTATGTAGCCTCTAAGGATGCAATGAAAAATATTCAAATTGGTTGGGGCACTTCACTAGAAGGTAAATCTCCAGCAATTGTTGAATTTTTCAATAACTTCCAGTTAACATCTGATGATGTTTCATGGCTAGCATATGAAATTTCTGTTAATAAGAGAGATCCAGCAGACGTTGCAAGAGATTGGATGTCTAAGAACGAAGATACTGTTGATGGATGGTTAGGTTTATAATCTAACAAGATCGATATAAAGCCGGCGTTTTATAAGCGCCGGTTTTTTTTTCAATTATTGCAAACACTATGTCGCAAGAAAATTTCGGAAGCTCTATTCAAATTCAAAATATCTCCAAGATATTTGGAAACACTTCTCCAGAAGCATTAGAAGCAATTACTAAAAATAATATTTCAAAGAAAGATGCGTTAGAAAAGTACAATTCAGTTATTGGTGTTTTAGATGTCTCATTTGATATAAAGCCTGGTGAAATATTTTGCGTAATGGGCTTATCTGGTAGTGGAAAATCTACCCTAGTAAGACACATTAATAGGCTACTAGAGCCAACAATTGGAAAAATATTAATAGACGGTCAAGAAGTAATGGCTCTAGGAAGAAAGGAATTACAAGAATTTAGAAATAAAAAAATAGGCATGGTTTTTCAAAATTTTGCTTTAATGCCTCATCGATCAGTAATTGACAATATTGCTATGCCATTAGAAATTAGAGGCGTTAATAAAAACAATAGATATGGAAAAGCGAATGAAATTTTAAATCTAGTTGAGTTAACAGGATGGGGAAGCAAGTATCCCCATGAGCTGTCTGGCGGTATGCAGCAAAGAGTTGGCCTAGCTAGAGCTCTTGCAGCAGATCCAGAAATACTATTAATGGATGAGCCCTTCAGTGCGTTAGACCCATTAATTAGGAGGCAACTTCAAAAAGAATTTATCAAATTATCAAAGCAACTCAAAAAAACAACAGTCTTTATCACTCATGATTTAGATGAAGCAGTTAAAGTTGGTCATCGTATTGCTATTATGAGGGATGGAAAAGTTATTCAAATTGGAACACCTGAAGAAATTGTAATGAATCCAGAGGACGATTATGTTGCTGACTTTGTAAAAGGAATTTCAAGACTAGAGGTTGTAAAAGCAAAATCAATTATGAAACCACTTGATGAGTTTATTAAGAAGTATGGAGCAATTCCAAAAGATGCCTTGAGAATGACTGAAGATAATGATTTAAGCAGCTTAATAGCAAGCTCGGTTTCCAGTGATAAACCAATTGTTATAAGCAGCTCCGCAGGTAAAGATATCGGCGTGGTATCTCAAAAAGACTTGTTAGTTTCTATTGTTGAGGGCCAAGATGAGTAAAGATAACTACATAAGCACAGATCAAATTAAAGATTTTGTAAAAACTAGTTCTGACTACTATATTCGTGAATTTGAGCGAATTAATAACGCCTCGAAATTTGTTTTATCCTTTAACTTATTTGCATTTCTATTCGGCTCTGTATGGTTTGGAATTCGTAATATTTGGAATTGGTCACTAGCATTCCTAATTATTGAAACTTTTGCAATTGTTCAAATTGTAAGGGGATTTTTTGGAAATATTAGCGCAGAAGCTTTCACTAAAATTGATAGAATACAATCCATAATTGACTTTCGAGAGAAGCAACTTAGAGCAGCTATAGAGAGCAATTCAGATAAAGTTGATATGTTCAGGAGAACGATTAAATCACTTGAAGACTCAATTGGAGGGTATTTACAAGAGGCTCAAAACATTGAGGCATCGGGCGTTGCGATTGGTGTTAGCGGAATTATTTTATTTATTCTAATAAGGGCGCTTCAAGGCTTACTAGCAAACTCTATTTTAGAAAAAAAGTTTTCTGAATGGCTTTCAAACAAACTAATTAGCCCAGGAATGGGATTAATAAATTATCTCTTAAGCATCTCATTTGCGTTAATAATCGTTGTCTTTTCAACTATTCACTATAGCTTTCCTAATCTTGTCGCTTTGTTTGCTGATTTTCCAACCCATCCTGATATAAGGCTTGCCTCAATAGATGGTGTTGAGAGGGCATTTGATTATGTGGTTATTAAAGGTGACGTTCTTTTTAGCGCCATTACATATGGTATAAGAACAGTCCTGGATTCATTGGAAATGCTTTTTGTGAAGACGCCATGGATTGTTGTCATTAGCTCGATTGTTCTTATGACTGGTTTATCTGCAGGCCCAAGAGCGGCACTCTATTCCCTTGCATTTTTGGCTTATATGGGTTTTCTAGGGTTTTGGATAAAAGCAATGACAACATTGGCTTTATTAGGTACTGCAGCAATGCTTAGTATATCTATTGGAATTCCACTTGGAATCTATTGCTCTACTAGGCCAAAATTCTATGCTTTTATTAGACCCATTATGGATTTTATGCAAACAATGCCAGCCTTTGTATTTATGATTCCTGTTATTGCTTTTTTTGGAACTGGAAAAGTCTCCGCAGTGATTATTACAATGATTTTTGGTGGAACGCCAGTTGTAAGACTAACTGTTCTTGGTTTGAAAGGCGTCCCACAAACTATTAGAGAGGCTGCAATCTCGTATGGTGCATCCAAATGGTACCTGTTAACAAAAGTAGATATCCCTCTTGCAATGCCTACAATTTTGGCCGGGGTTAACCAGACTGTGATGTTAAGTTTGGCGATGGTTGTAGTTGCTTCTCTAATTGGTGCAAAAGGACTAGGGCAGGATGTACTGGAAGCACTTCAATACGCTAATGTTGGACAGGGAATATTAGCAGGTATTGCTATATTGTTTTGCGCACTTATCTTGGATAAGGTGATACAAGGCAAGAAAGGGATGTAACTATTTATACTAAACGTCCTATTTGATAATTCTGTAATTTTTTTTTATTTTATTAAGGAGTAAACCTATGAACCTCTCTCGATTTCCACGTATTCGTTTGGCTCATTTGCCAACACCATTAGAGCCTCTAATCAGACTTTCTGAAGAATTAGGTGGTCCAGAAATATGGATTAAACGTGATGATTGCACCGGGCTTTCAACAGGCGGTAACAAAACTCGTAAGCTTGAATTTCTTATGGCTGAGGCTCAAAATCAAGGCGCCGACACAGTAATGACGCAGGGCGCTATTCAGTCAAACCATGTCAGACAAACTTCTGCTTTTGCTGCTAAGCTTGGGATAAAGTGCCACGTACTTCTTGAAGACAGAACCGGTTACACTGATGATAATTACAATCATAACGGGAATGTTTTTATTGACCTACTACACGGCGCAACCTATGAAAAACGCGGCCCCGGTTTGGATATGAACGCCGAAATGGAGTCGGTGGCTGAAAAGCTTAGAGAGGGTGGCGCCAATGTATACACTATTCCTGGAGGTGGCTCAAACTCAACTGGTGCTTTGGGTTATGTCGATTGTGCTTTTGAAATTCTTCATCAAGCAAACGAAATGGGCTTGGTTATTGATCACATTGTTCATGCGACAGGCAGCGCTGGTACGCAAGCCGGACTTATTAGTGGGTTAAAAGCGATGAATGTCAACATTCCTTTGTTAGGAATTAGTGTGAGGGCTCCCAAAGAAGAGCAAGAAGAAAATGTTTATAACTTGGCCATCGACACAACAGCTAAATTAGGCTGCCCTAGTGTTGTCAATCGAGACGACATCGTCGCTAATAGTGATTATGTTGGCGAGGGTTATGGGCTTCCGACCGAGGCCGGTATCGAAGCGATAACGATGTTTGCAGAGCTGGAAGGTATTCTATTGGACCCAGTCTATTCCAGCAAGGGGGCATCCGGTTTGATTGATCTGATTCGTAAGGGACGCTTTAAAAAATCGGACCGCGTGGTTTTTATCCATACTGGCGGTTCCGCCTCTTTGTTTGGCTATACTAAACATTTTGATTTTGGTGATAGGGCATAGCTCTAACTTGTTATTCGTTTGAAATAGTGGCAAAAGCATTCAACAAGTCTTTTACATACCAAGAATCAATTGATCAAAAGTCTATTTTCTTGGTAACCCACCTCCTCAAAATGCCTCCCAACCCTTGGGGAATACCTAAATAGGGCACCCCGAGGTAAACTTTACTCAAAAAAGCGTAAAAAATCTCATTTTGGTCATAAAAACAACTATTTATAGAGATTTATTTAGAAAAAAAACAATGATTTATTCGGTCAAGAGAAAAAATTTCAGAAATTTTCAATATGGGCAGTTTTTTGCCATAATTAGTTTCCAATTTAGAGAATTATCGTAAAATACTGACTTGTTAGCGGTTTCGCTATTTTTTTTTGGAAGGATGTCAGAGCGGTCGAATGAGCTCGCTTGGAAAGCGTGTGTACGGCAACGTACCGAGGGTTCGAATCCCTCTCCTTCCACCATTAATAACAAACCCACCGAAAGGTGGGTTTTTTGTTAATCTAGAAAAGCATTCGAACCCGAAAAAAAAGGGGGTCGGGTGAAGCGAAGCGTAACAACGTCGGAGTCTACGACGACGGCCCGAAGGGTGAGCGCATTTGTGCGAATAGTCCCTCTCCTTCCACCAAAATACTTCGTCTTTTTGCGCTCTACTTTGTTTTATATTTAAAATTATTCAATCACATAGTTGTATCTATGTTCAATCATATTTTTAAATATCTGCCTCGTAGAGAGAAAAAATACTCGTATTTCATATTTGCAAATACAATCTAACCCGAGATGTGTTGGCTC
>CAJXHL010000017.1 GCA_913054335.1 uncultured Gammaproteobacteria bacterium
GGACAAAGCGCTGCAGGCACTCTAAACGCAGCAAATGAAATTGCGGTTGACGCTTTTTTAAAGCAAGAAATTGGCTTTTTGGCTATTGGTGAAACGCTAGAAAAAACCCTTGAAACGGTGCCAATTATAGCACTTGACACACTTGATGACGTAATGGAAAATGACCAGCTTTCACGACAAATAGCAAGATCTGTTATCACCAGCAGTGTTAAATAAACAAACACCTTTCCTTAGACGGGCGCTGTTGCTCGCATTACTCTGTTGTGGTTTTTTATTAGCCCCTCCAAGTCATGCAGCGAGTTCGCATGACTTTCATTTTGAAGTTTCTCGAGGCGACGTTTTCTACAAGTTTTTCTTCAAGACAGGTTTGCCTGGCAAACTGCTCAAAAAATTAATGACGGCAGATGATCGCGCCCAAAGACTCGCCCACATCTCTCCGGGCGATAAATTCAGAATTATCCTTGACAATAATCACGGGCTAAAAAAAATAATTTTTCAGCCTCTGAATGCCAACCCTTTGTTAATCACTTATAGCAAAGATACGTTCCGTTTTTTTAGTATCAACATCCAACCCACAAAGCCACTAACTAGCTCAACGATTATTATTACTAAGTCGCTCAATTATGACGGTAAAAATGCCGGAATTGAGTCATCAGTGATCGACCTAATGATCACAAACTTTTCCTGGGAAATGGATTTTAGCCGAGATTTGTACAAGAACGATAAGTTTGTTCTCTTTTGGAATGGAGAAAAAACACCATCCGCTATAATCTATATTGGAGCTCGAAAGACCTTAGCTCTTTTTGCCTATACTGACAAAACAGGAAGAAAAAAATACTACGACATCACGGGCAAAACTCTAAACGATACTTTTAACTTCGCGCCATTGAAGTATAGTCGCATCAGCTCCGGTTTTCAAAAAATGCGCCTGCACCCGCTGCTTAATACTTGGCGCTCACATCGGGGCACTGACTTTGTCGCACCTAGTGGCCGGCCGGTCTACGCCCCTGCGAAAGGCGTCGTCAAACATGTGGCCTCTTTGCGAGGATATGGCAATGTTATATACCTGAACCATGGCAATAAATTGACAACCGTGTATGCACACTTATCCAAATTTGCCCACGGCTTAAAATCAACAAAAAAAATAAGAAAAGGTCAGCTTATCGGCTATGTGGGTAGTACTGGAATGTCAACCGGCCCTCACCTACACTACGAAATTCGCATCAACGGCATTCACCAAGACGTTGAAAAAATCAAACTACCAAAAAAACTCAGCGTGCCAACAAGCGCTCTCGGTAGCTTTAAAAGCAAAGCCAAACTCCTACTGTCTCAACTTGGTATAAAGCAGCTCAACAATTTAAACTAATCACCTGCAACGGGACGACATCCAAGTCGCATTCGATTAAAATGAAAACTTTATGTTTCACATGAATCCTTATGCAGTCACTTCTTCAAGCGTCTATCAATTTGCCTCTACTACACCAGGGGAAAGTTAGAGACATTTTTGATATTGATGGATCGACCATGCTCATTGTTACCACCGACCGTCTGTCGGCTTTTGACGTGGTTTTTGACCAACCCATTCCACAAAAAGGTGCAGTTCTAACGTCTGTCGCCAACTATTGGTTCAATAAAACCGAACATATCATTCCAAATCACTTGACCGATATCGCACTTGAAGACGTACTTTCAAAAGAGGAGGCTGCACAACTTGAAGGTCGCGCCATTGTGGTTAAAAAGCTTCGACCAATAGCGGTTGAGGCAGTTGTTAGAGGCTATTTAATTGGCTCCGGTTGGAAAGAGTACCAATCCACTGGCTCTGTTTGCAGCATTCAACTGCCGAAAAATTTACGACTGGCCCAACAATTGGACTCGCCACTTTATACCCCATCTTCTAAGGCCACCGTTGGCGAGCACGACGTCAATATCTCTTTTGAGGAAACTAAAAACATGCTCGGCACAGAGTTAGCGAGTCGAGTAAAAGACGTCAGTTTAAGCATTTATCAATTTGCAGCAGAGCACGCTCTTGCTCGCGGCGTAATTATTGCCGACACCAAATTTGAATTTGGCCTAGATGAGGCTGGCCAGCTGACCTTGATGGACGAGGTGCTTACTCCAGACTCCTCAAGGTTTTGGGCGAAGGACAGCTACCAAGTTGGCCACAGCCCACCAAGCTATGACAAGCAAATCATCAGAGACTATTTAGAAGCGCTTGACTGGGGAAAAACACCACCCGCACCAACTCTGCCTGTCGAGATCTTGCAAAAAACCGCAGAAAAATACAAAGAAGTTAAGTCTATATTATGCACTTAAGTGGTCATATAGAAAAAATGGAGACGTCGCTTTTAGGCGATGCGGCACAGTATCAGCTAGCCTTTGACAATCAAACAGTTGATATGACTGCGCTTGTTGGCCAACACATCGAGCTAACTTTTAATCAAGTGATTCAATGCTCCAACTGTGGCAGAAAAACACCCAAAAGTTACTCTCAGGGCTTTTGCTTTCCCTGCGCAAGATCTCTAGCAAGATGCGACCTATGCATTATGAAACCAGAGACTTGCCACTACCATCTCGGCACTTGCCGTGAGCCCGAATGGGGTGAAGCGCACTGTTTTGCGCCGCATATTGTTTATCTGGCAAATTCGTCGGGGCTTAAAGTTGGCATCACCAGAAAAACCAATGTGCCTGGGCGCTGGATTGACCAAGGCGCCATCGCTGCCATACCTATACTTGAAGTGAAGACAAGGCTTGAGTCGGGCCGTATTGAAATAGCACTTAAGGCGCACGTCAGCGACAAAACGAATTGGCGCAAAATGCTGAAAAATGAAACCGAGGCCATTGATTTAGTCGAGGCCAAAAACACCTTGTTGGGTGAAATTCCTGAACTGATAGACGAACTCGGCGCTCGGCGCCTTGATGACGATGTCGTCAATATTGACTACCCTGTGCTACAATACCCCAGCAAGATTAGCTCCCTCAATTTTGACAAAACGCCTGCTGTATCAGGCATTTTGAACGGAATAAAAGGACAATACTTATTACTGGACAGTGGTGTGCTCAACATTAGAAAGTTTGGCTCATACCATGTAACACTCTCGACCCTATAAACCGAATAAATTTAGATAAGACTGTATGAACGAAGATTTTCCGCGAATTAAACGCCTGCCAACATACGTTTTCGCGATTACCAACGAACTCAAGGCCAAGGCCAGAGCAAAAGGCGAAGACATTATTGATTTTGGCATGGGCAACCCTGATCAGCCAACGCCAAAACACATTGTTGATAAATTGGTTGAAGTTGCTCAACGCAACGACACCCATCGCTACTCTATGTCTCGCGGCATTCCGCGTTTAAGGCGTGCAATCACCAGTTGGTATAAAGAGCGTTATGATGTCGATCTTGACCCTGAAACTGAGGCAATTGTCACTCTGGGCTCTAAAGAGGGTCTTGCCAATTTAGCACAAGCCATGGTTGGCAAAGGCGATACAGTGCTGGTGCCAAGCCCCGCCTACCCGATTCACCCATACGGTTTCGTCATTGCTGGAGCGGACATTCGCACAATGTTCAAAGAAGACGGACTTTTATGAAGCTAAACAAGGCCCAATTTAGAGCGCTAGCAAACAAACGCATTACCTTGCTAGGGATGTCGGGTGTTGGCAAAACACATCTGGCAAAATTGATTGGACATAACGGTGACTGGTTTCATTTTTCAGGTGACTTTCATATTGGTGCAACGCATCTAAAAGATGAGATTGTCGATAATATTGCGCTAAAAATGAGAAAAGACCCTTGGTTGAAAACATTGCTTAACAACAACTCGATCAGTGTTAACTCACAAGTTACTTTTGACAACTTAGAGCCAATTTCTACTTTTTTAGGTAAAGTAGGCAACCCCGAAGAGGGCGGTCTGCCGATTGACGAATTTGCTCGTCGACAAGCACTTTTTATGGCCGCAGAAACGAAGGCAATGTACGACGTGCCGGCGTTTATAGAGCACGCCCTAAACCAAGGTCAAGAACATTTTATTAATGATGCTGGTGGTAGCCTGTGTGAACTAACCGATAATCGAGTGTACGAGGTTCTTGCAGAGCATACGCTGATTCTTTATATCAAAACATCAAACGCAAATGAAAAAATGCTGATTGATCGCGCTCAGAAACGCCCCAAACCCCTCTATTATCAAACCGAATTTTTACAATGGGCGCTAAGTGATTACCTTGAGGAAAAAAAGCTGAGCTACGTTGCACAAATAGATCCAGATGATTTTGTTCGCTGGGTTTTTCCAAAACTTGTGGCTAACCGCCTACCAAAATATCAAGCGATTGCAGACCAATTTGGCTACACAGTCAGCAGTGACGCCCTATACCAGTGCAAAACAACCGACGATGTGTTTAATTTAATAGATGAGGCACTAGACTGATATGCCATTAATTGCCCACTCCGGCCTACCGTCATTTCAACGCCTTAAAAACCAAGGTGAGACCATCCTCTCTCAAGACAGGGCTAACAACCAGGTGATTCGCGAGCTGCATATTGGCCTTTTGAATATAATGCCAGATGCCGCATTGGAGGCTACCGAGCGCCAATTTTTTCGACTTATTGGCCACTCAAATGAAATTGCCCAGTTCTACGTGCACCCTTTTTCACTCTCAAGCATTGAGAGGGGCGAAAAGGCGTCAGCGCATATTGACAGGTATTACAAAACTTTTGATGAAATCAAAGCCAAAGGTCTCGACGCTCTCATCATTACTGGTGCCAATGTGTCACACCCAGACCTTCAGCTTGCGCCATTTTACGAACAACTCAAAGAAGTCGTTGAGTGGTCTTATGAAAACATCACCTCAACCTTGTGCTCTTGTTTGGCGACTCATGCAGTAATGAACTTTAGGTACGACCAAAAGCGCCAACAACTGGGTTATAAATATTGGGGTGTTTTTCCTCACCAAGTCGTCGACAGACACCACCCGCTAGTCAGTGGCGTTAATACGCGTTTTGATATTCCACACTCTCGTTTTAATGCGATCTCTGAAACGCAGTTCGAAAAAGCCGGTGTGAAAATTTTAGCCAAAAGCGCCGAAGGTGTGCATTTGGCAGTCAGCCCAGACCTGTTTAGGTTGGTATTTTTCCAAGGCCATCCTGAATACGATACGGTTAGCTTACTTAAAGAATACAAACGCGAGGTACTGCTGTTTCTACAAGGTGAACGAGACGAATATCCACCAATGCCTGACAACTATTTATCTGCCCAAAACCAAGCCATTTTAAACGAGTATCAAACCAAGTTGTCTACAGGCAAGATGACCATTAAAGACTTTCCTGAATCTCTTATTGCAGAGACCCTTGACAACACGTGGCATGACAGCACTACCGCCATAATTAACAATTGGATCGGCTGTGTTTATCAAGTCACCCATGAAGAGATCGACAAGCCATTTATGGATGGCATCAACCCACAAGACCCTCTCGGCTTAAAGGGGTGAGTGCGCTCGCCAAAGACTTGCTCGTTTGGTTCGAGAAAAACGGCAGAAAAACCCTTCCTTGGCAATCTAACCCAGGCAATATTTACCACATTTGGCTGTCGGAAGTCATGTTGCAGCAGACTCAAGTAGCAACCGTTATTGATTACTTTAGAGCGTTTATTAAGCGCTTCCCAACACTGGACGATCTTGCCAGAGCCGATATTGATGACGTATTGGCGCAATGGGCAGGGCTTGGTTATTATTCGCGCGCGCGAAACCTTCACAAAAGTGCCAACATTATCTTCTCGGATTTTGGCGGGAAATTTCCATTGGACTTTGACAGCGTCATAGGCCTGCCTGGCATTGGTCAGTCAACTGCTGGCGCCATTCTATCGCTTGGCGCAAAGCAGCGCCACCCCATTCTCGACGGCAATGTAAAGCGGGTTCTTTGTCGTTACCAACAAATAGGTGGTCATTACAACAATGCCACAACACTTAAAACACTGTGGCGAGAGGCTGATTATCACACGCCCACGCAAGCCTGTCCAGAATACACTCAGGCTATTATGGATTTGGGCGCAGCCGTTTGTACTCGCAGCAACCCAAAGTGTGGCGCCTGCCCCATTAACAAACACTGCCAAGCCAACTTATGTCAAACACAAGACCTGTATCCTCACAAAAAGCCAAAAAAACTCAAGCCGACAAAGTCCACAGCAATGCTTATTTTTCGAAATGAAAAAGGCGGGGTTTATCTCAACAAAAGACCTGATAAAGGCATCTGGGGTGGGCTCTGGAGCCTAGTAGAATGCGCCGACAATAACCAAGCAATAACTAAAGCAATTAAATCACATAGCACTATGGCCAAGGTAGAAAGATTGTTGCCTCAGTTTAAGCATAGCTTTAGCCACTATCATCTACTCATCACACCCGTGTTGGTTTCTTCACCTGACCTAAGGCGGGGCTATCAAAGTCCAAGTATGCATGGAAAAGGCGTGCCCACGCCTGTTCAAAAAATACTTTCACAGCTTTAATCTTTAAATACCTCAAATTCCTATGCGTAAAATAAGCTCATGCAATTAATTCGTGGCCTCCATAATTTACATAAACTATCTGGTTGTGCACTTACCATTGGCAACTTTGACGGCGTTCATTCTGGCCACCAAGAAATAATTCGTCGTCTTACATCCAAAGCCAAAGAGTTGTGTGTGCCTTCGGTAGTGGTTTCTTTTTCCGTCACACCTCAAACTTTTTTTGGCCGCCCAAAAGCACGCCTCAGTAACTTTAGAGACAAACACATTTTATTAGAATCCTTGGGTGTTGATAAGCACCTATTGATTCGCTTTAATAAAGCTTTCTCTGAAACCAGTGCAAACTCATTTATAGAAGAAATTATTGTGAATCAATTAAACGCTCGCTACTGTTTAATAGGTGACGACTTTCGTTTTGGCAAGGACCGCCTTGGTGACTTTTATCTATTAGAAAAATACGCAAAATTAGGTGGATTTTCAGCCGACAAACTTGGTGATATTCAAATAAAGGGCCAGCGCGTCAGCAGCTCCGCGATACGTAACTATCTGTCAATTGGTGCATTTGACAAGGCTGAGCAGCTGCTTGGAAGGCCGTATTCCATTAGCGGCCTCATTGCACATGGCGCCAAAAAAGGGCGCACGATTGGTTTTCCGACAATCAACATTGGTATCCGAAGAAACCTAAGCCCAGTACTGGGTGTTTTCGCTGTGCTGGTTGAGATAAACAGCATCACTTATTATGGTGTTTGCAACGTTGGCAAGCGGCCAACTGTTGGTGGTGAAAAAACATTACTGGAAGTCTTTCTTTTTGATTTTGACCAAGAGGTGTATGGTGAGCACGCCACTGTTGTTTTTAAAAATCGCGTACGAGAAGAAAAGAAATTTAACTCTTTTGACGACCTAAAACTACAAATCGCTGAGGATGCAAAAAGCGCTAAACGCTTTTTTAAGATCTAATCAACAGGGCTGCATTCGCCAAGTAATTTCATCACCCGAAAAAAAGGGTTGAACCTCTGAACCAGCAAAATCATAACTTTCTGGCACCGTCCAAGACTGTTTTTCTAGCGTTATTATCTCTGAATTACGCGATAAGCCGTAAAAATCAGGACCGAATTTCGACGCAAATCCTTCGAGCCTCTCTATCGCGCCAACACCATCAAAAGCCATTGCATATAGCTCTATCGCTGCATGTGCACTAAAAATACCGGCGCAACCACAGGCTGACTCTTTAGCGTGCTTATCATGTGGTGCCGAATCTGTGCCCAAGAAAAATTTTGGATCCGCTGAGGTTGCAGCAGCAAGCAGGGCGTTTTGATGTGGTTGCTTCCGTTTAAGAATAGGCAAACAGTAATAATGTGGCTTGATGCCGCCCACCAACATATGGTTTCTGTTAACAAGCAGGTGATGCGGCGTAATGGTCGCAGCAACGTTCTTAGGTGCGCTTGCTACATAGTCTGCCGCATCTTTTGTGGTGATGTGCTCAAGCACAATTTTAAGACCTGGAAAATCTTTTACAATTTGAGATAAGGTTGTATCAATAAATACCGCCTCTCGATCAAACACATCAACTTCTGGATCCGTTACTTCGCCGTGCAACAACAAAGGCATGCCGGCTTTTTGCATGGCCTCAAGTGCTGGATAAATATGAGACACGTCAGTAACACCACTTTCTGAGTTGGTTGTTGCGCCTGCAGGATAAAGCTTTGCTGCATAAACCTCAGAAGCCTCTACCGCCTCTTGAATGTCAAGGGCGCTGGTGTTGTCTGTAAGATACAAAACCATCAAAGGCTTAAAGACGCTACCTTCTGGCAAAGCTCTAACGATTTCGTCGTGGTAAGCGCGGGCCTGAACCGCGCTTTTGACCGGTGGCGTTAAATTTGGCATCACAATCGCTCTGCCCATTTGTGCCGCGCTCATACCCACAACCGAGCGCATTGCCTCACCACTGCGCAAGTGCAAGTGCCAATCGTCTGGTTTAATAATGCAAATACTTTTCATTGGTTTCAATTAAAGAGCGGCTCGTTGGTGGCGAGCACTTGGCACACTAGCCGTGACATTGTTTAAATTTCTTGCCAGAACCGCAAGGGCAGGGATCGTTTCTGCCAACTTTTTTGACTTTTTTTGGTTGTTGTGTAGCTGACACTGGTTTTTTAGGTTTTTTAATTCTTGCCCCTGGCTCATTGCTCCGCTCTTCTTTGGCCGGCTCAACGTTTACGCGACAAAGCGCCTTGACCATTTCAATATTAATCATATCCAACAACACTGTAAACATTTCAAAAGATTCTCGCTTGTATTCTTGCACAGGATTCTTTTGTCCGTAACCGCGTAAATTAACGCTTTGCCTTAAGTAGTCCATTGCAGCCAGATGCTCTTTCCAAAAATGGTCCAGCGCTCTAAGCATGACTGCTTTTTCAAATGTTCGCATGGTCTCACTGCCCACTATACTTTCTTTCATTTGGTGAGATACAGCCAAAGCTTCTAGAATTATCTTTAGGATTTTATCAATATCGTGACCCGCATCGATCGTTTTTTGTACCGGCATGTCAAGACCAAAGTCATCCTTCAGCGCGCTTTGCAAGCCATCAATGTCCCAGTCTTCTTCTGCCTTTGTTGCCGAAATATGTTGATCAAATAAATCGCCAATCACATTTTCCCTAGTTTCAATAAAGCGCTCTTCGACGTTTTCAACATTCATTAGCTCGTTTCTAAGCCCATAAATCACTTTTCGTTGGTCGTTTGCAACATCATCATACTCAAGTAGGTGCTTACGTGCGTCATAATGCATACCCTCAACTTTTCGCTGGGCGTTTTCAATTGTTCTGTTAAGCCAGCTATGTTCTAAAGCCTCACCCTCTTTCATGCCAAGCTTTTTCATCATATTGGCTGTTTTTTCTGAGGCAAAAATCTGCATCAGACTATCCTCAAGAGATAAATAGAATCGAGTTGAACCGAAGTCGCCTTGTCGAGCCGAGCGGCCCCTTAATTGGTTGTCAACACGACGGGACTCGTTACGCTCTGTACCAATAATGTGCAGACCGCCCGCCTTAATGACTGTCTCATGTTTTTCAAGCCATTCGGCAGTTTGTGCTTCGCCTTCATTCGGCCTACCACCAAGCACAATGTCCGTTCCCCTGCCAGCCATATTGGTAGCAATAGTGACTGCACCTGGTACGCCAGCATTGGCAATAATTTCAGCTTCGCGCTGATGTTGTTTGGCATTCAATACTTCGTGAGAAATTTTGTTTTTCTTTAAAAGCGCTGAAATAGCTTCCGAGGTCTCAATGCTACTTGTACCGACCAAAACCGGCTGTTGCGCTTGCTGACATTTTTTGACGTCTGCAGCTATCGCGTCGAATTTTTCAAGCGTTGTGCCAAAAATTAAATCTGAACCGTCAATACGGACAGATTTGGTGTTTGATGGCACCACAACCACTTCAAGGCCATAAATATCTAACAACTCCATCGCCTCGGTCTCTGCTGTGCCCGTCATGCCAGAAAGTTTTTCATACAACCTAAAGAAGTTTTGGTAAGTAATGCCGGCCAGTGTTTGATTCTCTCTTTTAATACTAACACCTTCTTTGGCCTCAAGCGCCTGATGCAGACCTTCCGACCAGCGCCTGCCCTCCATTGTTCTGCCAGTAAACTCGTCGACAATAATTACTTCATCGTCTTTGACAATATAATCATCGTCAATATGAAATAGCTTGTGTGCGCGTAGCCCTGAAAGGAGGTGCTGCATGAGCATAATATTAGCAGAATCGTACAAACTAGAGCCTTCGTCTAACAACCCTGCGCTGATGAGCAGCTCCTCCGCTTTAATGTGGCCGTCGTCGGTTAAATACGCCTGCTTGTGTTTTTTGTTAAGCGTAAAGTCTCCTGGTGTATTAACCACAACTTCTTTGCCTTCTCCCGTTTCCAGTTGCTCAATAAACTGTGGGGTCATTTTATTAATGGTCTCATAGATGGTCGCGTGATCGTCTGTAGGACCAGAAATAATCAGTGGCGTTCTTGCTTCATCGATTAGAATAGAATCAACTTCGTCAACGATTGCATAGTGGCGTTTTTTTTGTGCTTTTTGCTCCGCTGAAAAAGCCATGTTGTCACGCAGATAGTCAAAGCCAAGCTCGTTATTTGTGGCATAAGTAATGTCACAAGCATAGGCGGCAAGCTTGTTCTCAGGCGTCATGCCAGAAATAGCGGTGCCAACCGTTAAACCTAAAAAGTTATAAATTTTTCCCATCCATTCGGCATCACGAGTGGCTAAATAATCATTGACTGTTACCACGTGTACGCCTTCGCCGCCAAGTGCGTTTAAATAGGCGGGTAATGTTGCGACCAGTGTTTTGCCCTCACCAGTACCCATTTCAGCTATACAGCCTTGGTTAAGAACCATGCCGCCAATCAACTGAACGTCGTAGTGCCGGATCCCCAACACTCTCTGACTTGCTTCTCTGACAACGGCAAACGCTTCTGGCAAAATATCATCTAAAGACGCGCCTTGAGTTAGTCTATTACGAAAATCTTGGGTTTTTGCGCCAAGCTCTTCGTCGGTCAGTGTTTGAAGTTTGGCCTCAAAAGTATTAATTTCGCTCACTAGATGAGCGTACTTTTTAACCAAACGATCGTTGCGCGAACCAATAACTTTCGCGACAACTTTATTTATAATACTCATGTAACTGCAACAAAATTCGACAAAATATGCGTATTTTCTCATAGATGACCTACAAGCCTACAACAAACCTAACAAATTTTAAGCCGACAGGCGCTCTTGAGCGCTTGTTTAAAAAAGCCAAGGTCCACAACCAACTTGATGACCAGCTACAAGTATTGTTGGATGAACAATTCAAAGGATTGTCTCTGTGCCTAGTGAAGGATAACTGCGTTACATTGATAGCACCCAATCCAGCTATCGCTTATCGAGCAAACAAACAGCGGGTGTTGTTGTTGGCTATTGTCCAGCAGATTCAAGGGCTCTCAAACACAACCAAGCTGTTGATAAAAGTGAACAAAAAAGAAGTATGAAGCGCTAGTATGCAATTTTTTACTTTAAATCAGAGGGCGTTTACTTTATAATTAGGCGGTTTTTTACTTAAAAATCGAGCAAAGCCCCTATGCCAGAACAAACTATTGACCTTAAGAAAAGGCGCTTTTTAACGCAGGCAACAAGCGTTGTTGGCGCTGTTGGTATGGGCTTTGTAGCCTGGCCATTTGTCTCTTCATGGAAGCCCTCAGCAAGAGCAAAAGCTGCTGGCGCGCCTGTTGATGTTGATATTTCAAAACTAGAAGCGGGTCAATTGGTACGTGTTCTGTGGCGCAAAAAGCCAGTGTGGATTTTCAGACGTGGTACAGAGGCCAATGCAGCACTTAGCTCACCTGAGCTAGAGGCGCTGCTAGCCGACCCAAATGGCTCGGGCAACTCCAAGTCTCAACAGCCGAACTACGCTAACAATACACACCGCACTATTGAAGGCAACGAAGACGTGGCCGTTATTGTTGGTGTTTGTACACACTTAGGCTGCTCGCCAACTTACAGGCCCGAACCGGGTGCCGCCGACTTAGGTGGCGAGAGCTGGAAAGGTGGTTTTTATTGCCCATGTCATGGCTCAAAATTTGACCTTGCGGGTCGTGTATATGCGGGCGTTCCTGCGCCGACCAACCTGGTGATACCGCCATATCATTTTGTTTCTGATACGCTTATCCGTATCGGTGTAGGCCCAGCCGCATAAAGGAGAAGTCATGAATAACAAACAAAGTTGGATTGATCAAAGATTCCCCCTAACGAAAGTCTGGAACGAGCATTTAGCCGAATACTACACACCAAGAAACTTTAACTTCTGGTACTTTTTTGGCTCGCTAGCCATGCTAGTATTGGTCATGCAGTTGGTTACTGGTATTTTCCTTACCATGCACTTTAAGCCGGATTCAGCCCAAGCATTTGCCTCGGTTGAATACATTATGCGTGATGTTGAATGGGGCTGGTTAATGCGCTACTTACACTCAACGGGCGCCTCTGCGTTCTTTGTGGTGATTTACCTGCACATGTATCGTGGACTCCTTTACGGCTCATACAAAGCACCGAGGGAATTAATATGGATCCTTGGCATGGTGCTCTACATTGTGCTTATGGCGGAAGCTTTTATGGGCTACGTGCTGCCATGGGGCCAGATGTCTTTTTGGGGTGCTCAAGTAATTATCTCTTTATTTGGCTCGGTACCAGTGATTGGCCCGGATCTATTAACATGGATTTTGGGTGACTACGCTGTTGGTGATCCTGCGCTTAATAGATTCTTCTCATTGCACGTTGTGGCGCTGCCATTAATTTTGGTGGTATTGGTATTCTTACACATTGTTGCTTTGCACGCTGTGGGCTCAAACAACCCAGACGGCATTGAGATTAAAAAGAACAAAGACAAAGACGGCATCCCTAAAGACGGCATTCCGTTTCATCCTTACTATGTTGTTAAGGATATCTGGGTTGTTGTCGCCTTCTTAATGATTTTCTGTGCGGTGGTGTTCTTTGCACCAGCAATGAATGGCTACTTCCTTGAAAACGCAAACTTCATCGAAGCCAACCCCCTGAAAACGCCAGATCATATTGCGCCGCTGTGGTATTTAACGCCTTTCTATTCCGTACTTAGGGCGATTCCACCAATGTTTGGTTCGCAGTTCCCGGGCGTTTTAGGCATGGGTGCGGCACTGGTCATTTTGGTTGCTCTGCCGTGGTTAGACAGGAGCCCTGTTAAATCAATCCGCTATCGTAGTGCGCCATTCAAGTGGGCGCTGGGTATTTTTGTGATTAGCTTTATCATGCTTGGCTGGCTGGGTATGCAGCCTGTAAACGAGCTGAATGCATTCTTGGCGAGACTATTCACCGTACTTTATTTTGCTTTCTTTATATTAATGCCTTGGTATACCTCAATTGGCAAAACCAAACCAGTGCCAGAGAGGACAACAGAGTAAGCCATGAAAACATTAACTAAATTACAACTATCAATCGCAACTGTTGTGCTTTCCTTTAGCGTTCTCGCTTCGCCAAGCGTACAGCTTGACGAGGCTAAAACAGATATTACTGATACCGCCTCTTTGCAAAATGGTGCCAAGCTGTTTATGAACTACTGCTCAGGTTGTCACGCTATTAGCTTTATGCGTTATAACCGTATCGGCACAGACCTTGGCCTTAGTGATGCAGATATCGAAGAAAATCTCATGTTTGCCAGCGACAAGGTGGGTGAAAACATCACTACTGCCATGCCTGAAAAGGGTGCTTCGGACTGGTTTGGCGGCACACCGCCAGACTTGTCTCTGGTTTCAAGGTCTAAAGGTACCGACTGGATTTACAGCTACTTAAAAGGTTTTTATGCCGATGAGTCTCGTGTATTCGGTGTTAACAACCACGTGCTTGAAAACGCCTCGATGCCAGACGTGCTTTGGTCACTTAGAGAGGGTCAATCGGAAGAAGCCTTTGATAACGACGTCAGAGACATTACCAATTTCCTAGATTATGTTGGGGAGCCTGCCAAGTTGGTGCGTATAGATCTTGGTAAAAAAGTTCTGTTCTTCCTTGCCATTTTGTTTGTACTTTCATATCTCCTAAAGAAAGAATACTGGAAAGATGTGAAATATGGCATTTGGCGTAAAAGAGACTAATTTATAATGTAATTTAACCTGTTTTTCTACAGCGCCCCCCCGGGTTACCTTTTTACTTTTCGAGATAAAAACTATGCTTACAAAACCAAATCCAGCCTCAACAACTCTCTACTCTGCAACACAAGAGCTAGAGTCCCATGCAGTGCGCTTTATCATGGCACATAAATCCATTGAATGTGATGTCATCGAGCTTGAGTTTGACGACATGCCTGAAGAGGTCCTAGAGCTTAACCCTTGTCAAACAATGCCAACTCTTTTTGATAGAGGCATGGTTTTGTATGACTTGTCGGTCATCATGGAGTATCTTGACGAACGCTTCCCGTTCCCACCACTCTTGCCTATTGACCCAATCGAAAAAGCAGAAAAGCGCTTGTTAATCTATCGTTTCACTCGCGCAGAAGGCTGCTGGTATGAATTGGTTGGCACCATTCTCAATGGCGACAAAAAAGCAGCTGATGCTGCAAGAAAAACACTCAACGGCAATTTGATTGAGTTGATTCCTTTGTTTGCTTACCAGCCATACTTCAAAAGCGACACAATGACTTTGGTTGATGTGTGTCTAGCGCCTGTACTATGGCGTCTTGGTATTCTGGGCATTAAGTTGGGTGACAAAGCCAAACCAATCCTTAGTTATGCCGCCAGACTTTTCGACAAAGAAGGCTTCCAAGAGGGCCTTACTTTCTGCGAGAAAGACTTTAACCAGTAGAGTCTGATGAATAATGTTGTCCCTTACCTTATTCGCGCCTATTGCGATTGGATGGAGGATGGCAACCTCACGCCACACATTCTTGTAAATTGTGAAACGCAAGGTGTGGTTGTGCCTGAAGGGCTATCTAAAGAAGGAAAAATCGTCCTCAACATCTCTTCCACTGCAACGGTAGGCCGGTTAATGACAAACGATTCTATTAGTTTTAAGGCGAGATTTGGTGGCCAATCCCAAGAGATTATTGTCCCTTGTAATGCGGTACTTACCATTTATGCACAAGAAAATGGCGAGGGCATGTTTTTTGACTCCAAAGCAGAAGGTGCGCTAGCAGAGGATGAAAAACCGAACCTTACACTGCTAGACTAACCCCTCAATGTCCACCCAGAACTGCTCTAAGTTCGTTAACGAAAAACAAACCACCGGTATTTTTGTATAGGCCTCAAGTGCGTTGGCATTTGACAATGTGTTGATCTCAATCTGATTAAGAACCACACAAGCAACGCTCAGTTTGTTTTTCTGCGCAGCCTCGATTGTTAGCAAGGCCTGAGAAATTGCACCAAGCTCATCGCGCACGACAATAACCAATGGCAGCTTAAGAGATCTGGCCAAATCTGCATTCAATACTTTGTCTGCAATTGGCGAGTAAAAGCCACCGGCACCCTCAACAACGGCAAAGTCATCGCCAACATCTTGTCTGCATGCCACAACAAGTTGTTCTAAGTCAAGGTTCTTACCGGCCTCATGACTGGCTTTTTCTGGGCTAGCCTCCAATTCAAAACAATAGGGGCATATTGTCGCTATAGGCTCAATATTGTCACAGGCTTCGGACAGTGCCAATGCGTCCTTTGGCGCATACTCTCCACCCACAACAGGGCAATCCGTTTCCACTGGTTTTCTGGCTCTAACCTTACGCTCTTTGCTTAATCGACGGGCAATTTCAACGGCAACGGTTGTTTTTCCAACCTCGGTGTTGCTGCCGGTTATAAAAATACCATTCATGGCAGCATTTTAGCCGAAGTTCGTCGATGAATAGTCGCTCATAAAAGTATAATACTCCCCATGCAAAGCAATCTACAAACCAGTTTCTGCGGACTCTCGCTTAACTCACCAATCGTACTCCTTTCGGGTTGTGTTGGCTTTGGTGAAGAATACACCCGCATCAAAGGATTTTCAAATTCCGATGCTGGTGCGGTCTGCCTTAAAGGCACAACACTGGAGTCACGTCTTGGCAACAAACCACACCGAGTGATTGAAACACCAAGCGGCATGATTAATGCCATTGGTCTGCAAAATCCAGGCACTGATGTGGTGATAAATCAAATCATGCCGGCACTTAACAAAAGTGAGACCAAGTTCATTATTAATATTTCCGGCTCCTCGGTGGAAGAATACGGTGAAATTGCCAAGCGTTTTGATGACAGCGATATTGATGCGATAGAAATCAACATCTCTTGTCCTAATGTCAAAGAGGGTGGTGTGGCTTTTGGTAATGATCCAGATATGTCTTACCGGGTGGTTGATATTTGTCGAAAAAATACCTCAAAACCACTAATTACTAAACTGTCGCCCAATCAAACCGATATCGCCAACAGCGCACAACGTTGTATTGACGCGGGCAGCGACGGCTTGGCGGTGATTAACACCCTAATGGGTATGGCAGTTGACACCAAGACTGGCAAGGCGATTATTGGCAATAATCAGGGTGGTGTTTCTGGGCCATCGATTAAGCCGATTGCACTACTTAAAGTGCACCAAGTCTACCAAGTAAGCAAAAAATACAATGTGCCAATTATCGGCCAAGGTGGCATTGCCACCGTCAATGACGCGCTTGAATTTATTATTGCTGGTGCCACAACCATTGGCCTAGGTACGGCTCTCTTCTATGACCCGTTACTTTGTCCTGTCATTAACGACGGCATCAGTCAATATCTCAAAGAACACAATCTAGCCAACGTAGAAGCACTGGTTGGCACACTCAAACTAAATTAACCGACCAACATCGGGCCCTCCACTATGCAAGAATATAACGCCAGCCAAATCGAATCTAGCGCCCAACAATACTGGGCTGATAATCAATCCTTTAATGTGGTTGAGGATACAAACAAAGAAAAGTTTTACTGTCTGTCGATGTTTCCTTACCCGTCAGGCAAGCTACATATGGGTCATGTGCGAAATTACAGCATTGGCGACGTTATCTCACGATACCAAAGAATGCTTGGTAAAAATGTATTGCAACCTATTGGCTGGGATGCTTTTGGTCTACCAGCTGAAAATGCGGCGTTAAAAAACAAAGTACCGCCGGCCGCTTGGACCTATGAAAATATTGAGTATATGAAAGGTCAATTGGTTGAGCTTGGCTTTGGTTATGATTGGTCTCGCGAGCTTGCCACCTGTACTCCGGAATACTATCGCTGGGAGCAGTGGTTATTTGTTCGCTTATTCGAGAAAGGCCTGGTTTACAAAAAGAAAGCTGTTGTTAACTGGGACCCGGAAGACCAAACGGTACTGGCAAACGAGCAGGTTATCGAAGGTCGCGGTTGGCGCTCGGGTGCTTTGATCGAAAAGAAAGAAATCTCTCAATGGTTTATGAAGATTACCGATTATGCCGAAGAGCTTCTAGATGGTTTGGATAAATTGGATGGATGGCCAGAAGCTGTTAGAACCATGCAAAAAAACTGGATTGGAAAGTCTGTTGGACTTGAAATTGATTTCAAGCTGCCCGATTCTAACTCGCTTAGAGTTTACACTACTCGCCCAGACACCCTAATGGGTGTTACTTACCTTGCCGTTGCTGCCGAACACCCGTTAGCCATTAAAGCTGGCAAGACTGACGCCAACATTCAGGCGTTTCTTGATGAATGCAAAACCATGGAAACCTCTGAAGCAGCGATGGAGACCATGGAGAAAAAAGGTATTGATTCATGCCTAACATGCACACACCCAATCACGGGAAAAGAGGTTTCTGTTTGGATTGCCAATTTTGTCCTAATGGGTTACGGCACTGGCGCAGTGATGAGTGTACCTGCGCACGATGAGAGGGATTACGAGTTTGCTAAAAAATATAATATTCCAATGCTGGGTGTTGTTTCACCCGATGGTGTTGGTGTTGACATCAGCGAGGCGGCCTTTGTAGAAAAAGGTGTTCTAATCAACTCGGGCGAATTTGATGGCCTTGATTTTGACGGTGCGTTTGGGGCGATTAGCAACAAACTTTCAAGCGAGGGCTTGGGGCAAAAACAAACCAACTACCGACTAAGAGACTGGGGCGTTTCACGACAAAGATACTGGGGCTGCCCGATTCCAATTATTAATTGTCAGCGTTGTGGCTCTGTGCCAGTCAAAGAGTCGGCTTTACCGGTTACACTGCCAGAAGAGGTGGCTTTTGATGGCATCGGTTCGCCGATTAAAAAAATGCCAGAATTCTACCAAACATCTTGTCCAAAATGCGGTGGTGAGGCCGAGCGCGAAACAGACACTTTCGATACTTTTTTCGAGTCTTCTTGGTATTATGCACGCTACGCATGTGCCGATAATAATGAAGCAATGCTAGACAAGCGCGCCGATTACTGGCTTTCAGTAGATCAGTACGTTGGCGGTGTTGAGCATGCGATCCTACACCTACTCTACGCAAGATTTTTTAATAAACTAATGCGTGATGAGGGTTTGGTTAAAAGTGATGAGCCCTTCGCCAACCTCCTAACCCAAGGCATGGTGCTAAAGGACGGCGCCAAGATGAGCAAATCCAAGGGCAACACCGTTGACCCACAAGAAATGATTGCCAAATACGGCGCCGACACAGTTCGCTTATTTATCTTGTTCGCCGCCCCACCAACCCAAGACTTGGAGTGGTCTGACTCTGGCCTGGAAGGTGCGCACCGCTTTGTTAATAAATTTTATCGTCTTGTTAGCCAATTTATCAATGATGCCGAGACAAACAATGTTGCAGAGCTTGACACTCGGGGTCTGGATAAAAGTCAAAAAGACATTAGACAAAAAACACACCAAGCGCTTAAAAAAGTGGGCGACGATGTTGGTAGGAGGCACTCTTTTAATACAGCCATTTCCACACTGATGGAGCTTAACAACAACCTCTCACGATTTTATGATGTGTCAGAACAAGGCATGGCTGTACGAAAAGAAGCAATTGAAATCATGCTAAAAGCACTCAACCCAATTACCCCTCACCTCTCACACCACCTGTGGCACTGTATGGGCCATGATGATGCTATGATTGATGTTTTATGGCCTGAAGTTGATGAATCTGCGCTAGAACAGGACGAGGTGCAGATAGTTGTACAAGTTAACGGAAAACTGAGGGCCAAACTCATGGTGCCACTAGGCGCGGATAATCAAGCAATTGAGTCCTTAGCTTTAAATGAAGAAAATGTTGTGAAATTCACAGAAGGGAGGACCGTTGTTAAGGTGGTTGTGGTTCCCAATAAGTTGGTCAATGTGGTGGTTAAATAACCACCACAAGCAATATGAGACCACTGCATTAGACATGGGTGTTGAATAAAGGACAAATTTTATTCAGTTGTAATTTTTTACAAAGCCCGTCCTAGCAAGGTTAAAGCAAGTTTTGTAAAAATTTATAAATGGGTGAAAGTTGGTTTTTAGTCGATATTTATGTCTAATGCAGTGGTCTCAATTTATTTATCGAGCATTTTTGCGATTTGCTCACGCAGAATCAACTCCATCACAAAACCCATTTTTCCACCGGGCACAACCAAAGTGTTTGGACGAGACATGAATGAGCCGTCGATCATGTTTTGCAAATACAGAAAATCACAAAACTTATGGTCCTTAAACCTAACAACAATAAAGCTTTCGTCTAGTGTTGGGATATCTCTAGCAATAAATGGATTGGATGTATCAACCGTTGGTACGCGTTGAAAATTAATATCTGTTCTTGAAAATTGTGGGGTAATGTAATTAATATAATCCCACATCCTTCTGTGGATGGTGTCCACGGTCGCCTCGGCAGTGTAGCCACGTTTCTCTTTGTCGCGGTGAATTTTTTGAATCCACTCTAGGTTAACAACTGGGACAACGCCAATCAGCAGGTCGACGTATTTTGAAACATCAATATCGCCACATTTCACGCCTCCATGAAGGCCCTCGTAAAAAAGCAAGTTGCTACCATCGCCCATATCCTCCCACGGCGTAAATTCGCCAGGCTTTAGTCCAAATGGCTCGGCCTCTTCTTCGTTATGAAGATAATAACGACGCCGACAAACACCTTTTTCACCGAAGTCTTTAAAGGTTTTTTCGATTTTATCAAAATGATTTGCTTCAGGCCCAAAATGACTAAAGTACTTGTTGCCCTTGGCCTCCTCTTTAGCCAAAACCCTCTTCATCTCTTCACGATCATAACGATGAAAACTATCGCCCTCGATGATTATAGGTGTGACATGAAGGCGACTAAAAATATGACGAAAAGCGCCTTTTACAGTGGATGTGCCTGCGCCTGAAGAGCCAGTAATGGCAATAACTGGGTGTTTTTTCGACATAGTACTCCCTCTATTTAGTTACTACTATTATTATTGATAAGCAACACAAGTGGTGATATAAATATTCAAACTCAGTTGAGGTGGTTTAGAAGTCTAGGTTGTCGACCCTTAATGCGTTTTCTTCGATAAAGTTTCTTCTTGGCTCAACCTCGTCACCCATTAAGGTTGAAAACACATCGTCAGCGGTAATCGCATCTTCGATTTTTACTCTGAGCATAATTCTAGTTTCTGGATTCATTGTTGTATCCCAAAGTTGGTCAGGATTCATTTCACCAAGACCTTTGTAGCGTTGGAAACTTTGACCTTTTTTAGCTTCGACCAATAAGAAATTAAGCACCTCCCCAAAACTGGAAACCTTTAACTCTTTGCCGCCTTTTTGCACATATGAAGTTGCGTCCAATATACTTTCAACCTCTTCAGAGTATTTCTGAATGGCTTTAGCTTCTGGTGAATTGAAAAAGGCTGGCCCCAAGGCGTTGTTTGCAACTTCAACTCCATAAGTGGACTGGGAGTATAAAACCTCACCCTTCTCAAAGGTAACGCAGTGCGTCTCGGACATTGGAGCTGCCGCATTAAGTTTGTCTTGAAGGGTAGCACACCAAGCTTGCATTTCTTTGTCTTGCGACAGATCTTTGATTTTTGCCATCCCAACAATACCATTGAGTAGGGTTGGGTTGTATTTTTTTCCTAACTTTTCAACAATATCTATAATTTTATAATATCTTTCAACCGAGGCTTCAAGGGCCACACCACTGATGGCTGGTGCATCTTTATTAGCATAAAGGTGTGCGCCATTAATCGCCTCTTGCAATAAGTAGTCATTAAGCTCTTGATCGTCCTTAAGATAGCGCTCTTGCTTACCCTTTTTGATTTTATATAGTGGTGGCTGAGCGATAAACAAATAACCGTTCTCAATCAACTCTGGAAGGTAGCGATAGAAGAAGGTTAACAACAAGGTTCTAATGTGGGCGCCATCCACGTCGGCATCGGTCATGATGACAATCTTGTGATAACGCAATTTTTCGATATTATATTCTTCTTTTCCTATGCCGCAGCCAAGCGCTGTGATTAGGGTGCCCACCTCTTGTGAAGAAAGCATTTTTTCAAACCTTGCCTTTTCAACATTAAGAATCTTACCTTTAAGCGGTAAGATCGCCTGTGTGCGCCTATCTCTACCTTGTTTTGCCGAGCCGCCCGCAGAATCACCCTCTACTAGGAACAACTCTGACTCAGCAGGGTCTTTTGTTTGGCAGTCGCTTAACTTTCCTGGCAGTCCCGCAATATCCAGCGCACCCTTGCGGCGCGTCATTTCTCGCGCCTTTCTCGCCGCATCCCTTGCTCTTGATGCATCTAGAATTTTGCCAACGATTATTTTCGCTTCGTTTGGATGCTCTAAAAGGTATTCGCCCAATTTTTCATTCACCGATGACTCCACAGGTGCACGAACTTCAGAGGAGACCAACTTGTCTTTGGTTTGAGATGAGAATTTAGGGTCAGGAACCTTGATTGAAAGAATAGCAGTTAGGCCTTCGCGAGTATCTTCGCCGGTAATGGCTGCTTTCTCTTTTTTGGCCATTCCAGAACTGTCAATAAAGTTGTTGAGTGTTCGCGTAAGAGCCGCTCTAAAACCAGCTAAGTGGGCACCGCCATCCCTTTGGGGGATGTTATTGGTAAAACAATAAATGCTCTCTTGATAGGTGTCACTCCATTGCAAAGCCACATCAACAACAATGCCTTCTTTTTCAGCACTGATGGTGATGATGTCGTTATGAATAGCATTTTTTGCTTTGTTCAAATACTCGACAAATGCGGTAATACCGCCCTCGTAAACAAACACATCTTTACGCCCCGTACTAATCTCTTGAATTTCAATGTGAACACCAGAGTTTAGGAATGACAACTCACGAATACGGTTGGCAAGTATCTCGTATTTAAATTTGGTTTCAGCAAAAATATCTGTACTAGGCTTAAAGTGGATTGTTGTGCCCGTTGTATTGCTTTTTCCCGTAGCCGCCATTGGCGCATTAGGCACGCCTAAGGTGTAGCTTTGCTCGTGAACCTCCCCAGCCCTGTAAACAGTTAAATGGACACTCTCAGAAAGGGCGTTTACAACCGAAACACCCACACCATGCAAACCACCCGAAACTTTGTAGGAGTTGTCGTCAAACTTACCACCGGCATGTAGCATAGTCATAATCACTTCGGCAGCAGAAACCCCTTCTTCTGGGTGAATACCTACCGGAATACCACGACCATCGTCTGTGACAGATATGGAGTCATCTTCGTGGATGGTGATTGAAATTTTTGAACAGTGACCAGCAAGGGCTTCGTCAATTGAATTATCAACAACCTCGAAAACCATATGATGCAAACCGGTACCGTCATCAGTGTCACCAATGTACATGCCTGGGCGTTTTCTTACCGCATCAAGACCCTTTAAGACCTTGATGCTTTCGGCCTGATATTCTTCTGCCATGAGAGCTCAATAAAAATAAATAGATTATACCACGAGGCTGTGGTTTTTCGTTAATCCATGCCTGTTTTTTAGGTGTTTTGTTTGTTGTTCTTTACAACAGAATTTAGCCTTATTGTCGACACCTATTAAAGTGACTTATTGGCTGATAATTCCGTTATTTATTTGAAAAGTTTTTATGTTTTCTTGGGCAAAGTTTAGAGCTGTGTTGCCAATGTCTGTGATAAATATCTGCACATCTAGTGCTGACAAGAATTGCAAGGTTTGGTTTATTTTTTGCTGATCTAGTTCGGATGAGATGTCATCAATTAAAACCACGGGCTTGATGTTTTTTTCAACTAATAACAACACCTGAACCAGCCAATAAACCAACGACAAAGTTTTTTGCTCGCCCCGAGACAGATGGTTTTCGGTTTTTCTGTTCAAAGAGTATTCGATGTTTGCCTTATGCGGACCACAAGCTAAATGCTTGAGTCGAACAAAACTCTGAATATTTGTTGATAAATAATAAAGCACACTATCATAGTCGAGAGGATCAACCCCTTTTACCCAGCCGTTTTGAAAGTTCATTGTCAAGTCGCCAACTTGCTGGAAAAAACCAACCTTATCACTCTTGTGTGTTTTGTTAATTGTGTTATTTAAGGCATCTATATACTCGAGCCTTGCCTTTGAAATATCAAGCGATAAATAAGCAAGCTTTGAGAACCAATACTCAAGCTCTTTTGTGTTGTTTTTTACAAGCAATAGGTTGATGTTTTTAAGTATCTTATTATAAGATTTGTAGGTTGTTAGTAAAGTGGGCTTTATATGAAACACCCCCCAATCAAGATAAGACCTTTTTAGCTTTGGCGCACCACCAACAACAAAGCCACGATCAGGTGAAATGATTTGAGTGGGCAGAAGTTGACTTAACTGGCTGTTGTTTTGAGCCTTTTGTTGGTTAATTGTAATCTCTGACTTGCTACTTGTTTTTTTTAATAAAACCCTAACGTCGTCAATAATGGCACCAACTTGTAACAAATTACTGTCAAAAGGTATAATGTCTTTTGTTTTTGTTGTTTTGAATGAGCGGTTGTGGCCTAGGTAATAGAGCGCCTCAATAAAATTGGTTTTTCCTTGAGCGTTTTTACCCAAAAAAAGATTGATGTTTTTATTGGGCTCTAGATACTGATTTGATAGATTACGAAACCTGTGAACATGAAGTTTCTCAATAATTGCCATGATTGATAAACACTAGACTATATGCGCATTGGCATGACAACATATTGATAATTTTCACCCTCAAGAGCACTAATCATGCAAGACTGATTTTCACCACCAGGAACAACCATGCTTACTTCATTGGAAGTTAATTTTTCAAGAATGGCGATTAAGTAGTGAATATTAAAGGCGATCTCAAGCTCTTTTTCTTGGTTTTTAACCTCTAATTGTGTTTTGGCTTGACCTCGCTCAGAGTGAGAAAAGATATTGAGCTTACCCTCCCTAAAAACAAGCTTAACACCCTTTGTCCGCTCTTCAACAAAAATTGACGCTTGTTGTAAACTGGATAAAAAGTCTTCTCTGTTGATAATCACAGTATTGCTAAAATCGGTTGGGAGGACTTGCTTGTAATTGGGGAAGTTTCCATCGATTAATCGACTAATAATTTTTGTATTGATATCCACCAGTGAAAAATAACTGTCAGAAAGATGAATTTCAGCTGTTTCTTGACTGCTTTTATTAAGTAATTTTGTTAATTCAATCACTGCTTTTCTGGGTAAGATAACGGTTCTTTTTTCTTCAAGCTTATTGTTTTGTTTAACTTCGCCAATTGATAGGCGATGGCCATCGGTTGCAACAACCGTTAGGGAGTCTTTGTTTAGCTCAAAATAAAGACCGTTTAAGTAAGCACGGATATCTTGATTGCCCATCGAAAAACTTGTATTTTCAATTAAAGCTTTGAGGTCTTCTTGTTTGACTCTGATTGTGCTTGTGTTTTGAGTTTTTGGTAGCGTGGGAAAATCTTGGTGATCGAAGGTGTTTAATTCAAACGTGTTATTGTTAGCGTTAAGATAAATCTTAGTTTTTTCGATTTTGAATTGAATTTTTGTCTTCTCAGGAAGTTTTCTAACGATATCAATTAGATCTTTTGCGTAAATTGTAAAACTCACATCTGTATCGCTTTCTATTTTTTTTGAGGCACTGATCTCTAACTCCATATCGGTGGTCGTTAGTGTTAACAACCTGTTTTTGAGTTGTATTAATACATGTGACAAAATAGGCAGTGTTTGCTTTTTCTCCACAACACCAATCACGGTTTGTAATGGATCTAATAATTCTTCTACACTGAGTTCGGTGTTCATAAGCGGTTTAATTAAAAAATTATTGTTATTATTAGTACTCCGTTTCCCTGTTGATAAGTGTTATTTTCTTTTAAATAACAACCTCTTATCGTGTGAGTAACTTGTTGGTATTTTGGTCTTTAAGTTTTTAACTTGTTGGTAAAGTGTGTTTATTATAAGATGTTTTGTAAGTTATCAACAGAGCAGTTTGTTTTATCTTGTTTATAAGTTAGTAAGTTTGATTTTAAGGTTGTCAAAATCGTTTTGTATGTCGTCATTGTTTGCCATCATTTTTTTTAGTTTTTCACATGAGTACAACACTGTGGAGTGGTCTCGATTACCGAAGTTGTGGCCAATTTTTGCAAGTGAGAGACTGGTTAAATTGTGACACATGTAGATAGCCATTTGTCTAGCCCTAACCAGGTGTTGTTTCCGTGAATTGGAAATCAAATCTGAAAGGGTAATACCGTAATACTTGCTAACTGTTTTTTGTATTTCGTTGATTTCAATCAAACGTTTTTTTGGGCTAATTAGGTCACCTAATGCACTATCTACAACTTCTTTAGTGATTAAAGAGTGGTTGATTTTAGAAAAATCAACAAAGGCCTTGAGTTTTAATAAGGCGCCCTCTAAGTCGCGAACATTTGAGGTCACGTGACTGGCAATATACAGGGCAATATCCTCACTAAGTGCCAATGAGATTTTTGGGTTTTGTGACTTCTTCAATAAAATGGCTGCACGCATCTCTAGCTCTGGTGCTGCAAGCTGAAGATTTAGACCTTGGGAAAAACGTGTTTTAAGTCTGTTTTCAAGATCTTTAATGCTTTTAGGGGGTTGATCGCAGGTGAAAATAATTTGTCTCTTAGTGCTAAAGAGAAAGTTAAAAATATGAAAAAATTCTTCTTGAGATTTGTCTTTACCAGCGATAAGATGAATATCGTCAACCAACAAAAGGTCGGCAGACTGATAAAATAACTTAACCTTTTCAATGGTGTTGTGACGCAGACTGGTGGTTATGTTTCTAACAAAGTCCATTAATGGCACATAAATAATTTTAGCGCGCGGGTTTTTTTCAAGCGCCAGATGTCCGGCTGCCTGCATTAGGTGTGTTTTTCCAAGCCCAGACTCACCGTAAATAACAAAAGGGTTGTAGGGTGAAGAGTTGATGTTTTCTGCAATTTGTCTACAGGCGGCTGAAGCAACCTGATTGGCATTTCCCAGCACTAGGTTGTCAAACGTATATTCAGAGAACAGCTGTGTAGTGTGTTGTTTTGGCCGATCGAAGGCTTTGTTGGTGACGTTTGAGAGTTGAATTGTAACACCCAAAGAGCTATCTTCATCCTTAACCGTTTGTATAATTTCTTTTTTGAAACGACTATTAATTTGCTTAAGAACTGCCGAATTGGGCGCAAGCAATGTAAGTGTGCTGCCATCTTCAATGGCGTTAAGTGGTTGAATCCATAGACTAAACTCCTTGAGTGGTAAGGTCTTTTTAAGTGTGCCTATGCAACGATCCCAGGTTTGAGACATAAAAGGGGAGAATCCAAAAATGAAAATAATATACTAATGATACCTATTGTAATAAGAAGTTGATTGGTGCGTTTCACTGAAAAATATTTCGAGGGCGTGTTGTGGATAGGTCCTGTTATATGATTGATTGGGTGTTTTTGGTTGCTGTTGTGGGTTTGTTGCTGTTCAAAACACTCAAGATTTGACGTGTTTTTTGCTGGGCATTTTGTTGATCTCTGCAGTGCTTTATTTTGGCCCTAAGTCTTCCCACCAAAACACCTCCACAATTGCTTTTTCTGCTACATTAGCGTAACATGGCGTCCTTTTATTAGTCGCAAGAAGAAGTTATGCGAAAAACGATTGTAGCTGGCAATTGGAAAATGAACGCCAGCAAAGAGTCCGTTAATACTCTTATTATGGGCATTCTTGCGGGGATTGGTGACGTAAAGTCTGAGGTGATTGTTTGTGCACCATATCCATACCTCTCGCAAGTGGAGGCCTTAATTGCGCATAGCCAGCTTAAGCTTGGCGCTCAATCTTTAAATATAAATACTGCCGGTGCCTTCACAGGTGAGGTGAGTGCGGATATGATTAAAGACTTCGGCGCCCAATACGTTATCGTTGGACACTCGGAGCGCCGAAGTCTTTATGGTGAAAGCAGCGCGCTTGTTGCTGAAAAAGTAAAAGCTGCACTTGACAACGATTTGACGCCGTTATTTTGTGTTGGTGAAACACTAAAGCAGAGAGAGGCGGGTGAAACAGAGGTTGTGGTTACCGAGCAAATTCAGGCTGTTATTGATCTGCTTGGAATCGACGCTTTTCTTGGGATTATTATTGCCTATGAGCCTGTTTGGGCGATTGGCACTGGTGTGACTGCAACACCTTCGCAAGCGCAAGCGGCGCATGCATTTATTCGCCAGCTTTTGGCTGGCTATGATGACGGCATTGCTGATATGACTGCTATTTTGTACGGTGGCAGTATGAATGCCAGCAATGCCAACGAGCTTATTGCGTGTGAAGATATCGATGGTGGCCTAATTGGTGGCGCATCTCTAAAAGCAGAAGATTTTTTACAAATTTGTAAGGTAGGTTAATGATGTCATTTCAAGTTATTTTAATTATCCATGTGATTTTGGCTTTAGGCCTTGTTAGTATCATTTTGTTACAACATGGTAAGGGTGCAGATGCCGGTGCGGCATTTGGTTCTGGTGCGGCAGGGGCGGTATTTGGCGCAAGAGGCGCACACTCGTTCTTGTATAAACTTACCTCAGGTTTGGCGATTGGTTTCTTTATTACTAGTATTTTCCTCGCCTATTTGGCAACGAGTGAAACAACAATCTCTTCGTCAAACCAGCAAAGCATTATGAGCGAAGTGACTACATTCGAGAGTGGTTTGCCAACAACGAGCGACATCCCCAGCAATTAATCCAAGCCCAAGTGGTGGAATTGGTAGACACGCAGCCTTGAGGGGGCTGTAGCGAGAGCTGTGAGAGTTCGAGTCTCTCCTTGGGCACCA
>CAJXHL010000018.1 GCA_913054335.1 uncultured Gammaproteobacteria bacterium
TGAAATTATGCTAGAATGTAGACATGAGCACAAGAAAAATTCAGTTTGCAAATGGCGAGTATTACCATGTGTTTAATCGTGGCGTTGACAAGCGTAATATTTTTATGAGTCGCGAACAACAAGTATTTTTCTTTAATCGTCTTCGATTGCTAAACACAGACGATTCTCGTAAGTATATTGCTAATCAACGCTGTCGTTACAAGGGTCGTGATATTGCTACTGACGGTGATAGGCTTGTTAGTATTGTGGCTTATAATTTATTGCCTAACCATTTTCATTTACTACTAAGGCAACTGCAGGATGATGGTATTAGTAAATACATGCATCGATTAAGTACTTCTTACACAATGCACTTTAATCAAGAAGAAGAGCGGAGTGGTGCTTTGTTCCAAGGCCGCTTTAAGGCAACGCACCTTAGGGGTGATATGGCATTGCCGATACTTTCGGCTTATGTTAATCTTAACCACGAGCATCATCAAATTGATCCAAATAAATTATTGGTTAAATCAAGTTTTGATGAGTATTGTCGAGAGCAACTGGGCGAGTCGATCTGTGGTGTCAATGAAATGGATAAAATTCTTGACGAAGTTGGCGGTTTGTCGGCCTATAAAGCTTTTGCTAAGCAATGTTCTATGGCCTTTGCGCTTAATAAAAATACTGAACTTACCTCTAAAGATTTTGAGTTTTAATTTATGCAAATGAGTAAGGGTGAACCTTGCTCATTTAAGATATTTTTCATGTTTACAATGCGTTATTTGGGGATAAATTGATTAAAATGAATGAATTTTATGTTTAATTATTATTATGCAAATACAACTGAATAACCGCGCTTTATTAAGGCTAAGTGGCAGTGATGCTGAGAGTTTTTTGCAAGCACAGCTTAGTAATGATATTGCTCAATTGAGTGAGCGTGGTGTGCAACTGAGTGCGTATTGTCAGCACCAAGGCAAGATACTGGCGTTATTTTGGGTGATGCGCCAAAGCGGTGATTTCTTGCTGTCGTTTCCTATTGGTCTACTCGATACAATTCTCCCTCGATTAAGGATGTTTGTTCTAATGTCTGACGTGAGTATTGAGGATATTACTAATGAATTTCTTCAAGTCGGGCATATTGATACAACTGCTGATAATGCTCATGCTATTAATCAACGCCTGGCTGTTGAGATTGCGGCTTTAGAAAGTGTTACCAATATTGAGTTTTCTAATAAGAGTGAGTGGGACAAGGTTTGTATCGAGACAGGATTGGCAGAAGTGGTTCAAGAAACTTCTGAGAAATTTGTGCCGCAAATGCTGAATCTGGACATTGATGAAATTGGTGTAAATTTTAATAAGGGTTGTTATCCTGGGCAAGAAGTGGTGGCTCGATTGCATTATTTGGGTAAAGCAAAACGACGTTTGTTCTCTTTTAAGTCCGAAGTAGCTCTTACAATCGGTGATTTATTATATTGTGAAAGTTCTAAGTCTGCTAGAGCAAGCGGTGTTGTTGTTTCTCAAGTAAAATGTGAGGCTGAATTTTTGTGTCTGGCAACACTTGAAGTGGCGCATAAGGACGATCTTATAACTCTGAATAGTGCCGATGGTGCCGTTCTTACACGCATTGAACATGAATAAATTATTTGCTTTATTACTATCTTTTTTTCCAGTCGTGGTGCTTGCCTCTGTCGGCGATGAAACACTTGATCTAACCAGCCATTGGGCGGGCTATCTTGCGCTCACTTTGTTTGTTATTGCCTACATTTTAGTGATGGTGGAGGAATTCACCCACTTTAGAAAATCAAAACCAGTGATTCTGGTTGCCGGTATTATTTGGGCAGTGATTGCTTGGGTTTATGCCGATCAAGGCTTGCCACATGCAGCTGAAGTAGCGTTGCGACATAATATTCTAGAATTCGCAGAGCTGTTTTTATTCCTGCTTGTTGCCATGACTTATATTGAGGCAATGCGTGAAAGATTGGTTTTTGAGCGATTAAAGGTTTGGTTGATTAGCAAGGGTTTTAGTTTCCGGCAATTGTTCTGGTTAACAGGATTTTTGGCCTTTTTTATCTCCCCAATTGCAGACAACCTCACTACAGCGCTTATTATGGGCGCGGTAGTGTTGGCTGTCGGTAGTGGTAATAATCGCTTTATTTCGATTGCTTTTGTCAATATCGTTGTTGCTGCTAACGCCGGTGGCGCATTCAGTCCATTTGGTGATATTACAACTTTAATGGTTTGGCAAAAAGGCATTGTTGGCTTTGAACAATTCTTTAGCTTGTTCTTGCCTTCATTGGTTAATTTTATTGTGCCAGCGACTATTATGCACTTTTTCATCAAAAATGAGACACCCGATGCTCTGGAACAAACCGTTTCGATTAAACCGGGTGGTGTTGTTATTACAATCTTGTTTTTATTCACTATTATGACGGCCGTCAGTTTTCACAACTTTTTACACTTACCCCCGGCTATGGGAATGATGACAGGATTAGGTTATTTGATGGTTGCGGGATATTTTGTTAAAAAGCGACATGATTTTGCGAAGCCACCTTCTGAGCGTTTTGATGTTTTTCGTAAGATTGCCAATGCAGAGTGGGATACACTGCTTTTCTTTTTTGGTGTGATTATCAGTGTTGGCGGGCTTGGTTTTATGGGCTATCTGGCGCTCGTCTCTGAGGCTATGTATGTTCAACTGGGTGCAACTTATGCCAATATTTTGGTGGGCATCCTCTCGGCAATTGTTGATAATATCCCGGTGATGTTTGCTGTTTTGACTATGCAACCAGATATGTCCCTAGGTCAGTGGCTGTTGGTAACCCTAACCGCTGGTGTCGGCGGTAGCTTGTTGTCAATCGGTTCTGCTGCAGGTGTTGCGCTGATGGGTCAGTCAAAGGGCCACTACACTTTTGGCTCACATCTTAAATGGATTTGGGCGATTGCTCTTGGCTATGGCGCTAGTATTTTGACGCATTTGTGGATTAATGAGGCTTTGATGGATGGTCCAATCCTCTGAGTTATTTGAGATTTTTCGCTTCAGCCTTATGGGATAGGGAATTTTTCTAATTTTTTGTGCGTTAAATTTCATCACTAGATAACAAGTAGAGTTTCAAAAATTATGCCTTGTAAAATGAAAAGAATCCAACTATCAAATCTAAAATGATTCATGAAAAGGTCTCTATTTATTGATATTGGCCATAGCGCCATTAAGTGGCGGGTGGCTGATTCGGTTGTTGTTACTCAATCAATAGAAGGCTTCTCGGCTGATTCACTTCCTCAGTGTCCTTCTGTTTGGGTAAGTTATGTTGCACACTCTGATATCGTTGAAACTATTAAGAAAAAATATTCTTCCCTAGTTATAATCAGAACGCCAGCAGAATACAAAACACTGAGTGTTGCTTACCCGATTCCTAATGAGTTGGGCGTGGACCGTTTCTTAGCGATGTTGGGAGCACAGAAACATCACCCAAATAAAAATCTACTCATTATTGATATTGGTAGTGCTCTTACGGTTGATGTTGTTGCTGAAACGGGAAAACACCAAGGCGGCTTGATAATGCCTGGGCTTGTTGCACTTCGATCCAGTTTTGAAAAATTTGCAACAAATAGTGATTTGAAGGGCTTTTCCGGCCTTCAGAATGCCACAAAAGCAGCTTGGCTTGGCGGTACTGAGAGCATGCTTGTCTCAAGTATTAAGAGCCAAATTGATGATTTTTTAGATCGCTACACAAATTCAAAAGTCATTCTCACTGGCGGCGGCGCAAAAGAGACAGCCTCAGTGTTAAATATGGATGTTGAGATTTATGATAATCTGGTTTTAGATGGAATTGAGTGTTACGCTGAAACATCATCCTAAAGCTGCTGAGAACAGCGCTTCTGAACCCACGAACAAAGCACCCTTTGGGTATAATTCTCACTATTAAAACCGAGCACTGAAATAATTTTTAAAATGAAAGATCATCGCGTACTATCAGGGATGCGACCTACAGGTCGTCTACACTTAGGTCATTATCACGGCGTATTGAAAAATTGGATCGAATTACAAAACAAGTACGATTCCTATTTTTTTGTTGCCGATTGGCATGCCTTTACCACGCATTACTCAGACAAAATTGATCTTGAGACAAATGTTTGTGAAATGGTAGTGGATTGGCTAGCTGCTGGCATTAACCCAAATACATCAACTATTTTTGTTCAGTCTAAAGTGCCTGAGCATGCAGAATTACATCTGTTACTATCCATGTCTACACCCCTGAGCTGGTTGGAAAGAGTGCCGTCTTATAAAGATCAACAGCTTCAACTCAAAGCCAAAGACCTAGCAACTTATGGCTTTCTTGGCTATCCATTGTTGCAAAGTGCTGATATTCTCATATATAAGGCAGGCCTGGTGCCAGTTGGTGAAGACCAAGTTGCCCATGTGGAATTGACTCGAGAAGTTGCTCGACGCTTTAACTATGTTTATGGACGCGAAACTGACTTTGAGGAAAAAGCTGAAGCTGCTGTTAGCAAGATGGGCAAAAAACAAGCAAAATTGTATCGAGGCTTGCGAAAAAGTTACCAAGAGAAAGGTGATGAAGAGGCATTGGTGAGAGCAAAAGCACTGCTGGGTGAACAGCAAAACATCACTCTTGGAGATCGTGAAAGACTGCTTGGATATATTGAAGGAATGGGAAAAATTATTTTGCCAGAACCAGAATCATTGTTGACAAAAGCATCGAAAATGCCGGGATTAGACGGACAAAAGATGTCAAAATCCTATAATAACACAATTTCGTTAAGAGACGAGCCGGCCGAAGTAGAGCAAAAAATTAAAAAAATGCCAACCGATCCTGCAAGGGTTAAGCTCACTGATCCAGGTGATCCTTCTAAGTGTCCTGTTTGGCAATTGCACAAGGTTTATTCTTCGCAAGAGACGCTTGATTGGGTAGTTGAAGGTTGCACTAAGGCAAAGATGGGTTGTATTGAATGCAAAACGCCATTAATTAAGTCTGTTAATGATGAATTGGGCCCAATGCAAGAGCGTATTGCAAAATATCAGTCGGATCCTAACTTGATTCAAGAGATTATTTTTGAAGGTTCTGAGCGAGCGAGAAGCGTTGCTAAAGAGACCATGGAAGAGGTACGTGATGCTATGGGTCTTACATATTAATAATATTTACTTGAAATAATGTCTGAACGATTACAAAAATTAATTGCCAATGCTGGCTACGGCTCAAGACGTTGGGCTGAGCGTCTTATTGATCAAGGTAGAGTTACACTCAACAACCACGAAGTTAAGCTTGGTGATAAAGGGACGATTATGGATCAAGTGGCTATTGATGGGCGCTTGATTGACCTGAAACGCTACCATGAAGATGAGACCAAGGTCATTATTCTTAATAAACAAGCGGGTTATGTTTGCAGTGCAAAAGATGAGGAAGGGCGCAAATCTGTGTTTGATCTTTTGCCAGAAAATACCCGCTGGGTAATGGTTGGGCGACTTGATATTAATACTTCAGGCTTGCTGTTATTTACCAATAATGGTGATCTTGCTAATAAATTAATGCACCCAAGCTCTGAAATTGACAGAGAGTACGCGGTGCGTGTCTTAGGTAAGGTTGAGAATGAGCATATTGCACAACTGACCAATGGCATTGAGCTAGAAGACGGCTTTGCCAAATTTCACCGAGTGACACAAGGCGGTGGCGAAGGCGCCAATCGTTGGTATAAGGTGGTTTTACGTGAGGGCAGAAAACGTGAAGTCAGACGTCTATGGGAGGCGCTGGATTTCAGGGTATCACGCTTAATTCGTGTGCGTTTTGGTGACATTCGCCTACCTGATGATTTACGCGCTAATAAAGTAGAATATCTCAAGCCGAAACAAGTGGAAGCGCTGCTTAAATTAGTTAAATTATCGAGCTGATTTGTTAAGTTCAATTAGCTCAAAAATAGAGCAATTTCAGCAGTATTTTCAACAGTAATAATCCTTATACCTGAAGTATAATAACGCCTTTGTGCCTTATTATTTCCAAGCTTCATGTCAGATTATAAATCCACCTTAAATTTACCTGCAACCGACTTTCCAATGAAGGCAAATTTAGCCAATCGCGAGGGTGGCTTTTTATCGGATTGGGAGAAGAGTGATTTGTATCAGCAAATCCGTGATAAATTTAAAGGCAAACCTAAGTTTGTTCTGCACGACGGACCTCCATATGCCAATGGTGATATTCATATCGGCCATGCGGTTAATAAGGTCTTAAAGGATATTATTGTCAAAAGTAAAACACTTTCTGGTTTTGATGCGCCGTATGTCCCGGGTTGGGATTGTCACGGTCTACCCATTGAGCACAATGTTGAGAAAAAGAAAGGCAAAGTAGGGCATAAGATTAATGCTGATGATTTCAGAACGGCTTGTCGTGATTATGCAGATAAACAAATTGACAAGCAAAAAATTGATTTCAAACGCTTAGGTGTTTTAGGTGAATGGGATAACCCATACCTGACAAAAAACTTTCACTATGAGGCGAACATTGTTCGTGCATTAGGAAAAATTGTTGAAAATGGTCACCTATCCAAGGGCTATAAACCGGTTCACTGGTGTACCGAGTGTAGCTCTGCACTCGCTGAGGCTGAGGTAGAGTACAAAGACAAAACGTCTGACGCGGTTGACGTTGCTTTTAGAATTGTTAAAAGCGACGTTATTGATTTAGATAAGCCAACCTCGGTTGTTATTTGGACAACAACGCCTTGGACCTTGCCCGCTAATGAGGCGGTAGCACTACATCCAGAGCTGGATTATGTTGTCGTCGATACACCTGACCATTCATACTTATTGGCATCTGATTTACAAGAGGCGGCTGTTGAGCGTTTTGGGTTTGACAAAGCAACTACGCAAACCACCAAATACAAAGGCAGCAAGCTTGAAGGTATGCTTCTTCAGCATCCATTTTTAGACAAACAAGTACCAGTTATTTTGGGTGATCACGTCACCACTGAGGCCGGTACTGGCGCTGTACATACTTCACCTGCTCATGGTCAAGAGGACTACGCAGTTGGGCTGCAATATAACTTGGCGGTCGATTGTCCGGTTGATGGACGAGGTGTGTTTTTCGATGATGTTAAGCACGTAGGCGGTGAGTTTATTTTCAAAGCAAATGCAACAATTATCGAATTGCTAAAGACTAACAATATGCTTGTGTCTCATAACCCTTTATCGCACTCTTATCCTCATTGCTGGCGTCATAAAGCGCCGGTAATTTTTAGAGCGACACCGCAGTGGTTTATATCAATGACTAAAAATGGCCTGAGAGATACTGTCAACTCTGAAATTCCAAATGTTAAATGGATCCCAGATTGGGGTCAAAAGCGCATTGAACTGATGGTGGGTAACCGCCCGGACTGGTGTATTTCCCGCCAAAGATTCTGGGGCGCCCCCATTACTTTATTTGTTCATAAGCAAACGGGTGAATTGCATCCAGATACTGAATCACTATTTGAGGTGGTTGCTAAAAAAATTGAGAATGACGGCATTGACGCTTGGTTTACGTTAGAGGTTGCTGATGTGCTTGGTGCTGAGGCGTCTGAATACGAAAAAACCACAGACACACTTGATGTTTGGTTTGATTCTGGCGTCAGTCATTACGCGGTTTTAAAAACCAGAGATTATTTGACTGATGTAGCAGACCTATATTTAGAGGGCTCGGACCAACATCGAGGCTGGTTTCAGTCCTCACTAATTACTTCGTGTGCGATTAATGGTAAAGCGCCGTATAAACAAGTGTTAACACACGGATTTGCGGTTGACCAAAATGGTCACAAGATGAGCAAATCTGTCGGTAATGTCATTCCACCACAAAAAATCGCAAATTCATTAGGCGCAGATATTCTTAGACTGTGGATTGGTAGTACCGATTACACCGGTGAAATGACCATATCTGATGAAATTTTGAAGCGTAGCGCTGATGGTTATCGCCGTATTCGCAATACAATGCGCTTTATGTTAGCTAATATGCAGGGTTTTAATCCAGAGAGGGACTTGCTGGCCACTGATGACATGTTGGTTTTAGATCGTTGGATTGTCTCTAAAGCAGCGGAGTTACAAACGCAGGTGTTGGCTGAATACAATGATTACAATTTTCATCATGTGATGAAGCAAATTCTCAATTTTTGCACTAATGATCTTGGTGGTTTTTATCTTGATATTATTAAAGATCGCCAATATACAACGCAGTCGGATTCTTTAGCGCGCCGTTCTGCACAAAGTGCTTTGTACCATATCTCACAGGCTATGGTACGTTGGTTGGCACCGGTACTTTCATTCACTGCTGAAGAGATTTACCAGCATATGCCGGGCGCAAACGATAACAGTATTTTTCTTGAAACTTGGTACGAAGACCTTGCTGGCGGCTATAACAATCAATCTATTGAGGTGGCAAGAGACATCAATACTCACATTCGTAAACAACTGGAAGAAATGCGCAGGGATAAAATCATTGGCTCTTCTCTAGATGCAGAAATTGATATTTATTGCGATGAGGCGACATTTAAAGCCTTAAATGAATTGGGCGATGAGTTGCGTTTTGTCTTTATTACTTCAGGCGCGCGTGTTCATCAATACGCTGACAAACCAAGCAATGCACTTGAAATTGGCGAATCTCTGGCTATACTTGTGAATAAAAGTGCGCACCAAAAATGCGTTAGATGTTGGCATCATCGCGAGGACGTTGCTCAAAATGATGATCATCCAGAGCTTTGCGGTCGCTGCGCTCTGAATGTTGCTGGTGAGGGCGAAAAGCGAGTTTTTGCATAAGCAGGAGATCTTTTCATAATTATGAATAATCGTCAAAACACCATCTTTCACCCACTTGATAATTTTTTAAATCCAGCCTTAGCTCTGCTAGGACAAGATTTAAAAAAATTATCAATTCAGCAAAATCTGTCATTTTGTTATTTACCCATAATTATGCAAAGGTCTCAATGTCAAGAGAGCTAAAAACATTGCATGTAGAGTTAGGTGATAAGTCTTATCCGATTTATATCGGCTCTGGTTTGTTGTCAGACAAAAACTATTTGCACAAACACATTCATGGCAAGCAAGTGATGATTGTCACCAATACGACGGTCGCACCTTTGTACTTACAATCGGTTTGTGAATTACTGGACGACTACCAAGTTGAAATCACCATTCTTGCGGATGGCGAGCAATACAAAACACTTGATACGGTCAACACTATTTTTGATGCTTTACTGGGTGCAAAATTTGACCGAAGTGCAACGCTTATTGCGCTTGGTGGCGGTGTTGTTGGTGATATGACAGGCTTTGCCGCAGCTTCTTATCAGCGCGGTGTTAATTTCATCCAAATACCAACCACCTTGCTTTCGCAAGTGGACTCGAGTGTTGGTGGGAAAACGGGTGTTAATCACGATCTGGGTAAAAATATGATTGGTGCTTTTCACCAGCCAAAAGCGGTGGTGATTGATATTGATACACTGGATACGCTTGAGCAGAGAGAATTTTCAGCCGGTATGGCAGAAGTGATTAAATACGGCTTATTGGGTAATGCGGATTTTTTACAAGACCTTGAGGCGAATATGGGTGGCTTGATGAATAGAGACGTGCCGCTTGTTATTGATGCGGTTTATCGCTCCTGTGAAGACAAGGCTATAATTGTTGCTGAAGATGAATTTGAGGCGGGCAAACGCGCCTTGTTAAATCTAGGTCATACCTTTGGTCATGGCATTGAAAACACGCTGGGTTATGGTGTCTATCTGCACGGTGAAGCTGTCGCAGTTGGCATGTTAATGGCAGCTAAACTCTCGCAACTCGAGGGTCATTTAACTTCTGATTGTGTTGCAAGAGTGCAGGACCTGCTCGATCAAGCCAATCTGCCATGTAGTATTAGTAAAGAGATTACTGAATCGCAGTTACTTGAGGCAATGAGCCTTGATAAAAAAGCAATTGATGGCAATATTCGCTTGGTTCTTTTGAGGCGACTTGGCGATGCCTATCTTTCACAAGATTACTCTGCTAACAACCTAAGCCAAGTTGTTGAAGAGTTTGTTAACAATAATTAAATAATTTTTATGTCTTTAAGCGAACAACAAGTTAAAGAGATTGCCTACTTAGCTAGGCTGAGTGTTGATGATGGCGAGGTTGAGCAAACAACAGCTGAGCTTAATAATATTCTGGATTTAATGGCCGATTTGGCTAAGATTGATACCCAGGGTGTTAGCCCAATGTCGCATCCACTGAATATGTCACAACGTCTGCGAGAGGACGAAGTGAGTGAGATTGATCAGTCGCAAGAGTTTCAAGCGATAGCACCTCAAACTGGCAAAAACCATTTTTTAGTGCCAACGGTAATCGAGTGATTATGCACAAACTAACCGTTGCCGAATTATCAAAAGGCTTAAAAAATAAAGAATTTTCGTCGGTGGAATTGACCGAACACTTTCTAAACAGAATCAAAGCATCTGATTTAAATGCATTTATTACTGTGACGGATGACTTAGCGCTTGTCCAAGCACAAGCAGCAGATGCAAAAATAGCCAACGGCAATGCTGGCATATTGACAGGTATACCTTATGCACACAAGGATATTTTTTGCACGAAGGGTGTTAAAACTTCGGCGGGTTCTAAAATCCTTGATCCATTTATTTCGCCGTATGATGCCACAGTGAGTCACAAACTCAATTCAGCGGATATGATTATGTTGGGCAAAGCCAATATGGACGAATTGGCAATGGGCTCATCCAATGAAAAGTCTTTTTATGGCCCAGTAAAAAACCCTTGGAACAAGAATAAAGTGCCAGGTGGATCCTCTGGCGGCTCTGCCGCTGCAGTTGCAGGACGTCTGTCGCCATTTGCAACCGGTACAGACACCGGTGGCAGTATTCGCCAGCCTGCAAGCTTATGCGGCATCACTGGTATTAAGCCGACTTATGGCAGGGTGTCGCGCTACGGCATGATTGCTTATGCATCGAGTCTTGATCAAGGCGGTCCATTAACACAAACAGCCCAAGACGCCGCTTTAGTGATGAATGTGATGGCTGGCTTTGATGAAAAAGACTCCACCAGTATTGATCGTGCTGTGCCTGATTACACTCAAAATTTAGGGAATTCTATTGAAGGTTTGAAAATTGGCCTACCAAAGGAGTTTTTCTCTGAAGGTTTGGATAGTGGTGTGGCTGAAGTTGTGATGGCTGCGGTTAAAGAATTTGAAGCAATGGGTGCCAGTGTGCAGGAGATATCTTTGCCAAACTCTGCCCATGCGATACCGACGTACTACATTATTGCACCGTGTGAATGCTCGTCAAATCTCTCAAGGTTGGACGGTGTTCGCTACGGTTATCGTTGCGAGAACCCCAAAGACCTTGAAGATCTTTACCTAAGGTCTCGTTCAGAAGGTTTTGGTGCCGAAGTTAAGCGACGTATTATGATTGGCACGTACGCACTATCTGCTGGCTATTATGATGCGTATTATTTAAAAGCGCAAAAAGTACGCCATTTGATCAGTGAAGATTTCAAAAAAGCCTTTCAAAGTGTTGATGTGATTATGGGCCCAGTATCACCAACAACAGCCTTTGATTTGGGAGCATTTAAAGATTCTGTTTCTATGTACCTTGCTGATATTTATACTCTTTCTCTAAATTTAGCGGGCCTTCCTGGAATGAGTATTCCTGCAGGTTTTTCAAACAATATGCCAGTTGGATTGCAACTCATTGGTAATTATTGGTCTGAGGAGATGTTGCTCAATGCAGCGCATCAATTCCAAGGTGAGACCGATTGGCATTCACGACTGCCAGAAGGGGTGTAGTATGGTTTGGGAAACAGTTATTGGCTTAGAGATTCATTCTCAACTCAAAACAAAATCTAAGATTTTTTCGGGCGCATCAACGGCTTTTGGTGCAACGCCGAATTCGCAGGCATGTGCAGTGGATCTGGGGTTACCAGGCGTTTTGCCAGTGCTTAACAAAGAAGTGGTAAAAATGGCTGTCACCTTTGGTTTGGCGATTGATGCTAAGATTAATAAACGCTCTATTTTTGCTCGTAAGAATTATTTTTACCCAGATCTACCAAAAGGCTATCAAATTTCACAGTTCGAATTACCGATTGTTGGTGAGGGTGAAATTGAAATCAGTACTGGTGATGGCAAGGTAAAAAAAGTTGGTATTACTAGAGCGCATTTAGAAGAGGATGCGGGCAAGTCAATTCACGATCTTTACGATGACTACACCGCAGTGGACTTAAACCGTGCGGGCACACCGCTGCTAGAAATCGTTTCAGATCCCGATATGAGTAGCGCAAAAGAGGCGGTGGCTTATGCGAAGAAAATTCACGCTTTGGTGCAGTATATTGGTATTTGTGACGGTAATATGCAAGAGGGCTCGTTCCGTTGTGATGCCAATGTATCGATTCGTAAACAAGGTGCAGAAAAACTGGGTACGCGCGCCGAGTTAAAAAACATCAACTCCTTTAAATTCTTAGAAAAAGCCATTAACCTAGAAGTCGAGCGTCAACAAGATATCCTAGAAGAGGGTGGCTCTGTAGTTCAAGAAACTCGTCTTTATGACGCAGTTAAGAATGAAACACGCTCAATGCGATCTAAGGAAGAGGCAAATGATTATCGCTATTTTCCCGATCCAGATCTCTTACCAGTTGATATAGATGATGAGCTACTTGAACAAATTCGCTCAAACTTACCGGAACTGCCAACCGAGAAAAAACAAAGATTTATCAACGACTTAGGTCTTAGTGATTATGACGCCGAGGTACTGACGTCGCAAAAAGCCGTGGCTGATTATTTTGAAGCTATGTTAGACGTGGGCGCTGACTCAAAACTCTCAGCCAATTGGGTGATGGGAGAGTTATCCGCAGTGCTGAAAAAAAATCAAACGGATATCGAAAACTGTCCAGTTTCTGCGCAGGCGTTTGCTGAGCTTGTCATGCGTATTGCCGATGATACGATCTCTGGAAAAATTGCCAAAGATGTCTTTAAGGCGATGTGGCAAGGCGAGGGTAGTGCAGATGAGATTATCAACAGCAAAGGCCTCAAGCAAATGACCGATAGCGGCGCTATTGAAGGCATTATTGAAAAAATTATCGCTAACAATTCAGCACAGGTTGAGCAGTATAAAGGCGGCAACACTAAATTATTAGGATTTTTTGTCGGTCAAGTGATGAAAGCGACTCAGGGTAAAGCTAACCCTAAGCAAGTTAACCAATTACTCAATGAAAAACTCTCTTAAATTTGCTGAGTTAGGCGAGGAATTTTATTCGATAGTTCAACCTATCAAGCTTGAGAAAAGCCACTTAGCTCACGTTAATGAAGACCTTAAGGCCAGCCTTAAAATAAGCCTAAGCGATAGAGAATTGCTTAGCGTTTGCGTGGGCGAGAAAAAATTTGGCACAACAAAACCGCTTTCAACCATTTACGCAGGCCATCAATTTGGCTATTTTGTGCCGCAACTTGGCGATGGCCGTTCTTGCCTTATTGGTGAATCTAATGGTTATGAATTATCACTAAAAGGAGCCGGCACCACACCATACTCAAGAGGCGCAGACGGCCTTGCTGTGCTGAGATCGTCTATTCGTGAGTACTTGTGCTCTATTGCAATGGTGGGATTGAATATCCCCACAACTGAGGCACTTGCCATTGTTGGTAGTGATACCGATGTGATGCGTGAACACGTAGAGAGTGCGGCAATTGTCACCAGAGTTGCGCAGAGCCATATTCGTTTTGGCCATTTCGAATTGTTTGCTTCGCGTTCACAACAGGGCGAAGTTAGAAAATTGGCAGATTTCGTTATTGAACATTATTATCCACAGCTAAAAGGCACAGACTCTTACTTGTCGTTATTCAAAACCGTTGTTCGCTCAACGGCGATTATGATTGCTCGCTGGCAAGCTCAAGGATTTTCCCACGGGGTGATGAATAGCGACAATATGTCAATTCTAGGCCTTACGATTGACTACGGCCCGTTCGGCTTTATGGAGAAATACAACCCGAGTTTTGTCTGTAACCATTCTGACCATCAGGCGCGATATTCTTTTGAAAGGCAGCCTTCAGTGGCGCTATGGAATTTGCAGAGATTAGCCGATGCGCTATCAAGTTTGATTGATAAAGAGAAGCTAACTAAAGCCCTAGAAGAATATCAAATGTTCTTGGTGAAAGAATATACAAGCTTAATGCGTCGAAAGTTTGGCTTGGCTGAAGTCATTAAGGGTGACAGTGATTTAATCAATGATTTTTTGCAATTGCTTTACAGTCGTGGATTGGATTATTCTCGTTCAATGCGCTCGCTATCGCAACAAGGCGTTAACAACTTGGGCGATGCTTTTGATGCTTGGTTTGAGCGTTATGACGAAAGACTTGACAGTGAGACAAGCAGTACCGATGAGCGTGCATTAATGATGAACAGTGTTAACCCAAAATTTATTCTGAGAAATTATCTTGCGGAGGTTGCTATTCGCAAAGCGGAAGATTTATACCAATATGATGAGATTGATAAACTGTTTAATTTGTTGAAAAATCCATTTGATGAACATCCGGGTTTTGAGTCTTATACCAATGAAGCACCAGATTGGGCGAAAAACTTATCGGTGAGCTGTTCGTCTTAGCCAAGCAAAAAGTGAATCAGGCCAATTAAGTTTAGGCCAGAAACCGCTGAAAACCACTCCAGTAAGAGCACCACAGGTGGCATAACAATATATTGGAAGCCGCCAATAAACAACAAACCAATCAGTATAAAAAAGCCGTATTGTTCTATCTGGTTGTATTGGTAGGCTAGTCGACCAGGAAGAAGTGCACTAACAACTCTAGAGCCATCTAATGGCGGGATTGGTAGCAGGTTAAACACCGCCAAAAGTACATTGATAAAAATGCCCGCGCCGGCCATTTGAATCAATATTTCGGAGTCTAATTTAGCCGAGTAACTCAGCACAATTAGCCAGCCAATAGCCATCACAATATTGGCTGCAGGGCCAGCGAGAGCAACCAAAATCATATCTCTCTTGGGTGATCTAAGGGCGTTAAAGTTGATAGGGACGGGTTTTGCCCAGCCGAAAATAAATCCGCTTGACATAAGAACCAATGCGGCAGGTATTAAAATGGTACCGATAGGGTCAATGTGCTTGATTGGGTTGAGCGTCACTCGCCCCATCATTTTCGCGGTGTGATCTCCAAAAAGACTGGCTACCCAACCGTGTGCCGCCTCATGTAAAGTTATGGCAAATAGTACGGGAATAATCCAAATAAATAAAGTTTGAAAATCAGGCATTAGGTAAAATTACTGCATTTGTTGTTAGACTTATTCCATTTTATATGAAAAGCAGTGACTTATTAATCCCTACTGTTAAAGAAGCGCCAAACGACGCAAAGATTATTTCTCATCAGTTGATGATTCGTGCGGGTTTGATTTCAAAGTTAGCCTCCGGTCTGTATTCGTACTTGCCGATGGGTTTAAGGGTGGTGCAAAAAGTTGAGAAAATCGTCCGTGAAGAGATGAATAAATCCCTCGCTCAAGAGGTGTTGATGCCTGTTTCTCAGCCGGCAGAGTTATGGCAAGAATCTGGTAGGTGGGAAAAGTACGGCCCAGAACTATTACGTTTTCAAGATAGACATGGCAGGGATTTTTGCATGGGACCCACTCATGAAGAAGTCATTACCAATATTGCCAAGCAGTATCTTCGTAGTTACAAACAATTGCCGATGAATTTTTACCAAATTCAAACTAAATTTAGAGATGAAATTCGCCCTCGCTTTGGCGTTATGCGCTCGCGTGAATTTATCATGAAAGATGCTTATTCTTTTCATATTGATGAGGCCTCATTGGCTGAGACTTATCAAGTAATGCACCAAACCTATTGTAATATTTTTGATCGGTTGGGTCTCGAATACCGATCAGTTCTGGCTGATTCTGGTGCGATTGGTGGTGACAGTTCGCATGAATTCCATGTGCTGGCAGATTCTGGCGAAGACGCTATTTGTTTCTCGGATGAATCCGATTATGCAGCCAATATTGAGCGTGCCGAAACACTACCTCACGGTGAGCCGAGTGCACCAACACAGGATTTGAGTGTCGCTGAAACACCTAATGTTAAGACGATTGATGATGTCTGTGCTTTACTTGGCATTCCATCAAATACGACAATAAAAACATTGGTGGTTGATGGCGAAGATGGTAATTTAGTCGCGCTTGTGCTTCGAGGCGATCATGAGCTAAATGAAGTTAAAGCAGCGAAAATTGACGGCGTTGCTCAACCACTTGTAATGGCAGACGAAGAACAAGTATTAAAAATATTAGGTTGTTCGTTCGGCTCAATTGGTGTGGTTAATTCCCCAATTAAGTTGGTTGTTGATTACGCAGCTGCCTGCTTGTCAGATTTTGTTTGTGGTGCTAACGAAGACGACAAACATTTGACAGGTGTCAATTGGCATAGAGATACGCCTGATTTTATTGCTGCTGACTTGCGCAATATTGTCCCCGGCGACCCCTCGCCAGATGGTAAAGGTAAGTTGGAAATTAAGCGCGGTATTGAAGTTGGCCATATTTTCCAGCTGGGTACAGAATACTCAGATGCAATGAATGCCAATGTTGTTGGTGAAAATGGCAAGTCGGTTAATATGTATATGGGTTGCTACGGTATTGGGATCACGCGTGTTGTGGCTGCCAGCATTGAGCAGAACCATGACGATAGAGGTATTATATTTCCAGAAGCTATCGCACCTTTCCAGTTGGTGATTGTACCGATTAATTACAATAAATCTTCACGAGTGAAAACCTTGGCGGATGATCTTTACCAGCAATGCTTAGATAAAGGCATTGAAGTTCTGCTTGACAACCGAAAAGAAAGACCGGGCATTATGTTTGCTGACTCTGAGCTTTTAGGCATCCCTCATCGAGTCGTTATCAGTGACACGCATGCCGATAATGGCAATGTGGAATATAAAGCACGCAATGCCCCTGAGAAAATTGAGGTGATTTATGGTGAGGCGGCTGACTTTATTGTCACGAAGCTTGTGTGAAGCCTTTGTATCATTATGAATCATCACCAAAACTCAATTTTTCACCCTCTTAGTGATTATCAACAAACCAGCCTTAGCCCTGCTAAGGCAACCTTGTCGATAATCACCAATACGGCAAAATCTTTGACTTTGCTAATCACCCATAATGATGCAAAGGTCTCTTAATGGTTTTCCTACAGTATTTAATCCCCCAACACTTACTTTCAAACCTAATGCATCGATTCGCAAGAATCGAAATTGTTTGGCTAAAAAACGCTTTTTTGCGCTGGTTTGTTAAAAAGTACGGCGTTAACCTAGCAGAAGCTGAAAGAGAAAAAATTGAGGATTATTGCCATATCAATGATTTTTTTACGCGCAGTTTAAAATCCAGTGTCAGAGCGATTGCCGATACAGTGATCGTCTCACCAGTTGACGGTATTGTTTCTCAGGCGGGTGATATTAAGTCTTCACAAATATTTCAAGCTAAAGGACATTATTATTCAGTCGAGCAATTGCTAGCTGATGAGTCTTCAACGCAGTTTGAGGGTGGCCAGTTTGCGACGATTTACCTCTCACCAAAAGATTACCACCGCATTCATATGCCTTTTGATGGGCAGCTCAAGTCCATGAAGTATATTCCTGGCGATTTGTTTTCGGTTAATCAGAAAACATTAGAAGCTGTTGATGGCCTTTTTGCTCGCAATGAGCGGTTAGTGTGCTGTTTTGATACTGTTTTTGGCGAGGTCACTGTTGTACTTGTTGGTGCTATTTTTGTCGGATCGATGGAAACAGTATGGCAAGGTCAGGTAACACCCCCTTATGAAAAAGTAGTTAGGAGTTATGATTATTCTGATAAAGCCTTTTCACTCTCAAAGGGCGATGAACTGGGGCGATTTAATATGGGGTCAACGGTCATCATATTGCTCCCAGAAGGAGCGCCGATGTTAAATCTGCATGCTGGCCATATCCTCAAGATGGGACAAGGTTTGAGTTAATTACGACTCTGCTTCCAATTCAATTATTAAATCAATTTGTCTCTCAAATTCTCTTAGACGCTTATATACACTTGCTAATTCGATAATTGTTGGCCATGAGTTGAATAGGTACTGAAGTGATCCTTCAACTCTACCAAAGGCTCTGATGATTTGCTGCATTACTCCAAGAGTCATAACTCCTGCTACAATAGCTGGGGCTAAGACAATATAGGCAACTAAAACGTTTACCTGTAAGTAGGCAAGTCTTCCAATATTAAAGTACAAATACTGTAAGTAACTTTTGTAGTGGATAATTCGAACCCCATCAAAAAGCTCTTCTAGAGTTTTTGGTCTTATGGTGCCATCATCCTCTGCGATAACAAGTATTTTTCGATAGGCAGCCTCTCTCTTTTGTAGGTCATATTCGATACCGACTAGTCTTAATACCCATGCTAGAGCAATCATAAGTATAGTACCACCTACAGCCCAAATAAATGCAGCTGTGACTAACCCATACTCCCAATCAGCAAACCACATAATAGGAATACCTACAGCTAATCCCATTAATAATGGGAAGTATTCAATTAGCACCATAATGGATTGAATTAAACTTGTTCCAAGGCTCTCCATGATACGAGAAAATCTAATAGTATCTTCTTGGACACGCTGCGAAGCACCTTCGATCGTTCTAGCTTTGTCATAAACACTATGATAAAACTCTACCATTGATGCACGCCATCTAAATAAAAAGTGTGATGTGAAAAAAGAGGTGGCAAGACCAAGCACTATCCATAAGGCAGCAAGCTTACCAAAGCTGTATAAGCCATCTACATATTCTGACATTGTAATTGCATTTGGCGTTCCCAATGCCTTCTGAATCATGTCATAGAAACCACCAAACCATTCATTGATTCGTACATCAATTTGGACTGACAACCAGAGCGAAGTTAGAATAACTGCTGAACCAAGATAGGCCCAAAGAAACCATTTTTTTTCTGTAAAAAATTTAAACATTATTATTCCTTAAAATTTTAAGATATCCACTATTTGGTAAAGATAATACCTAATAAGCTTTAGTGATCTTAACAAGTTTAATTCCCTGTTTCGAGGTTTGTAAAATCTCAATTATTAATGGTTCAATTTTAAGGCAAAGATTATATTGGGGTAGGATTTGTAAGTTCTCCAAGATTAGGCCGTTAAGAGTGTTGGCACTGTCAAATGGCAAGTCAATTTGTAGCGCTGTGTTAAGATCCCTAATACTGATGCGAGGATCTACCAAGTACCCCCCGCCTTCTTGGGGGGTAATTTCTTCAATGCTTTCCCCTTGATTTGAAGTAAATTGCCCAACAATTTCCTCCAGAATGTCCTCGAGTACAAGCAGCCCTCGAACCTCTCCATATTCATCCACCACTAAGCCTAATCGTCTTTTCTTGGTTTTAAAATGCTCTAATTGTAGTGATAATCGTGTTCCTTGTGGAATAAAATAAGGTTCACGAATAAGTGCTTTAATGGCATCAATACTGATTTCTTCTTTGGCGTAAAGATTGGCCACATCCCTCATATGAATGGTGCCAATAATGTTATCTTCGGTGCTATCAAAAATAAGTAAACGGGTATGTTGAATGCGCTTGAATTGTTCAAGAAGTTCATCCTCATTATTAATATCGACACTGATAAACTCATTGTGTGGCACCATAATATCCTCAACTTTAACCTTTTCAAGGTCAATAATATTGAGTAGCATTTTTTGATAATTGCTAGAAATCATTGGTTTGGCGTCAAGTACAGCCATTCTCAGTTCTTCAGCACTGATATTGTCGGTATTACTATGCTGCAAGTTAAAAGGTTTAAGAATGAATTGGGAGGCTTTGGATATTAGCCAAATAATTGGATTAAAAACCTTAATCAGTATTTCAATAACGATGGCAGCAGGCAAGGCTATTTTTTCAGGATTTTTAGCGGCAAAAGTCTTTGGTGTTGTTTCTGCAAATATGAGAATAATGAGGGTTAGTACAAGTGAGGCAAGAATAACCGAGCCTTCGCCCCAAAGTTTGATCGCAAGAATGGTGGTAATACTTGCTGCTAGAATATTGACAAAGTTATTACCTAGCAATATAGCGCCTATTAAATGATCAATATCATTTAAAAGTCTTTCTACTCTTTTTGCCTTAGCATTGTTTTTGGCACTTAGCGCCTTGAGACGATAGCGATTAATCGCCATCATTGAGGTTTCAGTGCTCGAGAAAAAGGCTGAAGCGAGTATTAAAGCAAAAAGTAAGACACTCAGCCAAAACGTTGAAAGTGATTCCAATCAGTAGACCTTAAGGTTTAATAAGCAATATTTTATACCCTAAGGTATAAAATATTGCTAAGCTTTATAGAGACCTTTATATAAATCATTTTATGATTTGCTGCGTGATAAAAATGAATAAAAAATGTGTAAAAATTTAAAATCAATAGCACTAGCTATTGATGAGAATTTTTCTGAACTTTTTAGCATTTTTTCGCCTCAGCCCTTTAGGATAGGTGATTTTTTATATTTTACAGCGTTAAATTTTTTCACTAGACAACAAGTAGAGTTTTTAAAATTATGCTTTGTAAAATAAATAAAATCCCACTATCAAAGCTAAAATGGTTTGTACAAAGGCCTCTTATGGTTAGTGTTTGAAGGCGTCAAGACCAGGATAGATAGCATTTTCACCCAACTCTTCTTCAATCCTTAGAAGTCGGTTGTACTTTGCAAGTCTATCCGAGCGTGATAAAGAGCCAGTTTTAATCTGACCACAGCTCGTTGCAACTGATAGGTCAGCAATTGTGGTGTCTTCAGTTTCACCGCTTCTATGTGACATCACACAAGTGTAGCCAGCATCCATAGCCATCTTCATCGCCTCGAATGTTTCCGTTAAGGTGCCGATCTGATTAACCTTAATCAGGATTGAATTGGCAATATTTTCATCGATACCTCTTTTTAGGATCTTACTGTTGGTTACAAACAAGTCATCACCAACTAATTGCACTTTATCTGCAAGTTTTTGCGTAAGTAAGCCCCAGCCATGCCAGTCGTTTTCGTCCATACCGTCTTCAATGGAAATAAGCGGGTACTTTTCAACCCAAGCGGCTAAATAATCAACAAATTCTTCACTGCTCAAAGAAACATTCTCTGACGTTAGATTATACGTACCGTTGGCGTAAAATTCTGAACTGGCAGCATCGATAGCGATAAAGATGTCTTTTCCTGCTGTGTAGCCGGCATTTTCAATCGCTTCTAAGATAACCGTAATGGCTTCTTCATTAGAGCCAAGATCTGGTGCAAAACCACCTTCGTCGCCTACAGCAGTGTTAAGACCTCTTTGGCTAAGTACGGCTTTTAAATGATGAAATACTTCAGCGCCATATCTCAATGCCTCTCTAAAGCTTGGTGCGCCCGCAGGGATAATCATAAACTCTTGAATATCAACACTGTTATCAGCATGTTCGCCACCGTTAATGATATTCATCATTGGCACTGGCAGTCTGTACTGATCAGAAAAATCAAACGAAGCAAACAGTGATTCGCCGTTGGCATTGGCTTTGGCGTGTGCACATGCTAGTGACACCGCTAAGATAGAGTTGGCACCCAAGTTTGACTTAGTGTCTGTGCCATCGAGTTCAATCATCTTATTGTCAATAGCTTTTTGGTCGTTAATATCCATACCGATAAGAGCGGCGTTAATTTCGTTATTAACAAAGCCAACTGCTTTCAATACACCTTTACCGAGGTAGCGACTCTTGTCCCCATCTCGTAGTTCTAATGCTTCGCGTTGGCCAGTTGAGGCACCGGATGGCACCATAGCACTGCCTATAATGCCGCTTTCTAGAATTACATCGGCTTCAATAGTCGGGTTGCCGCGAGAATCTAGGATTTCACGGGCTTTGATTTTTGCAATAGCCATTTAAATGGTTTTGGGTTTACTCAAAGAAAGACTTCATTTTACCAAAGAAAGAGCTAGATTCTGGATATTGTTTTTCATCACATGAACTAGAGAAAGCCTTTAGTAGCTCTTTCTGCTTGCCTGTTAGATTGACTGGAGTTTCGATTTTTACCTGGCAAAGTAAATCGCCGGTACCACCATGTCTAATGGCGGGCACACCCTTACCTCTAAGTCGGAATAACTTTTCTGTTTGTGTGCCTGCAGGTATATTAATCTTTAACTTGCTTTGAAGTGTTGGCACTTCAATTGAACCCCCAAGTGTAGCCGTGGCAAAATCAATAGGCACTTCACAATAAAGGTCATTACCATCACGTTGAAAAATGTTGTGCTCTTTAACGTGAATCTGCACATAAAGATCGCCTGTTTGGCCACCGCGTAAGCCAGCCTCACCCTCACCACTCAGGCGAATTCGGTTACCAGTATCGACACCGGGTGGGATTTTAACAGAAAGTGTTTTTTGCTTTCTAACGACGCCTTGGCCACGACAAGTGCCACAAGGGGATTCAATTTGTTCGCCTGTACCATTGCATTGATGGCAAGGCCTTTGCACTGCAAAGAATCCTTGTTGCATTTGCACTTGACCAGAACCATGGCAAGTGCCACAGGTTTTAACAGAGGTGCCGGGCTTTGCACCCGTACCATCACAAGTGTCACAGCCGTCGTTTTTTGTTACTCTGATTTTAACGGTATCACCCTTGACTGCTTGTTTTAGATCGATCTCTAAATCATAGCGTAAGTCTGAGCCCCTATTATCTGGTTTTGACTGTCCGCCACCAAAAATATCACCAAAAATATCACCAAAGCCACCACCACCAAAAGGATTACCGCCTGCACCTTGTTCTACGCCTGCATGACCAAATTGGTCGTAGGCCTGACGTTTTTGAGGGTCAGAGATGACATCGTAAGCCTTACGAACTTCTTTAAACTTCTTTTCAGCGCTTGCTTTATCGTCCGCATTTCGATCGGGATGAAATTTCATTGCTAAACGCTTATAGGCTTTTTTTACCTTTACCTCGTCTGCATTTTTTTCGACGCCTAAAACTTCGTAGTAATCTCGTTGTGACATAAGTCTCTTTTATTAAGAAACCTCCCAGGAATATAATTCAAGGGAGGTTTTGTGTTTCTGAAGGGCTGTTGTTACTTATCTTCTTTAACTTCTTCAAAGTCTGCATCAACAACATCGTCAGCCGTCGCCGCACCAGCATCAGCTGTTTCTGTACTGGCTTTTTCTTGTGCTTTCTGAGCTAATACTTGGGCTTTTTCGCTCAAGTTTTGAACTTGCGTGTCAATCGCCTCTTTGTCGTCACCCTTAGTACTTTCTTCAAGCTCACTCATTGCTGCCTCAATCGCAGACTTTTCATCGTCTGAGATGTCATCTTTAAGCTCTTCAAGTGTTTGTTTGGTGGAGTGAACCAAGGAGTCAGCCATATTGCGTGTTGTTACAAGCTCTTGAAATTTCTTATCTTCTTCTGCGTGTGCCTCGGCGTCTTTAATCATTTTCTCGACTTCTTCATCAGAAAGACCACTTGATGCTTTAATCGTAATTGATTGCTCTTTGCCTGTGTTTTTGTCTTTGGCAGAAACGTTCAAAATGCCATCGGAGTCGATATCAAGTGTAACTTCGATTTGTGGCTGACCTTTTGGTGCAGCTGGGATGCCTTCTAAGTTGAACTGACCAAGAGATTTATTGGCACTTGCTACGTCACGCTCACCTTGCATAACATGTACCGTCACTGCAGATTGATTGTCTGCCGCTGTGGAGAATACTTGTGAAGCATTGGTTGGGATTGTGGTGTTTTTCTCAATGAGTTTTGTCATTATGCCGCCCATTGTCTCAATACCTAGAGAAAGAGGTGTTACATCAAGCAGTAGAACGTCTGTAACATCACCAGCTAGTACACCACCTTGAATCGCAGCGCCCATAGCCACAGCTTCGTCTGGGTTAAGGTCTCTCTTAGGCTCTTTGCCGAAGAAATCTTGCACCATTCGCTGTACTTTAGGCATACGCGTTTGACCACCAACCATAATAACCTCGTCAATATCAGCACTTGTAAGGCCGGCATCTTTTAGGGCGACCTTGCATGGTTCGATAGTACGTTTTAATAGATCGTCTACTAGAGACTCTAATTTTGCTCTGGTGATTTTAATGTTTAAGTGCTTAGGGCCTGAAGCGTCAGCTGTAACGTAAGGCAGGTTAACATCTGTTTGCTCAGAAGATGAAAGCTCAATTTTGGCCTTTTCTGCCGCTTCTTTTAAGCGTTGTAATGCCATTGCATCATTTGCTAGATTTACACCTTGCTCTTTTTTAAATTCGTTAACTAGGTAATTGATAATGCGCTGGTCGAAATCTTCACCACCTAGGAATGTATCACCATTCGTTGATAATACTTCGAAGTGTTTTTCGCCGTCGATATCTTCCATTTCAATAATTGAAACGTCAAATGTACCGCCGCCTAGATCGTAGACAGCTACTTTCTTGTCACCAGCACCTTTGTCAACACCGTAAGCAAGCGCTGCTGCTGTTGGCTCGTTAATAATTCTTTTGACTTCTAGGCCCGCAATCTTGCCAGCATCTTTGGTTGCTTGACGTTGAGAGTCATTAAAGTAGGCAGGCACTGTAATAACAGCTTCTGTCACTTCGTGACCTAAATAATCTTCAGCAGTTTGCTTCATTTTTTGGATAACGCGAGCTGAAATTTCAGGTGCGGCCATTTTTTTATTCTTCACTTCTACCCAAGCATCGCCATTATCAGCTTTAACAATCTTGTAAGGCACTAAGTCGATGTCTTTTTGTACCGCGTCTTCTTCAAAACGACGACCAATAAGGCGCTTGATAGCGTAAAGTGTGTTTTCAGGATTTGTGACAGCCTGTCTTTTAGCAGGCTGCCCAACTAAAATTTCTTCTGAATCTTTAGGGTAGGCAATAATTGAAGGGGTTGTGCGATCACCTTCAGAATTTTCAATAATTTTGACTGTACCACCATCCATAACAGCAACACATGAATTTGTTGTGCCAAGATCAATACCGATAATTTTTGCCATTTGTTGTTACTCCTCGTGTTTAATATAAGGCCTATGTAGGGGCGTTATGTCTAATTTCAAGGTTAAGCAAATTATTTTGATTTATGTCTCTGTATGATAAACTCAACACAATCAGGAACAAATGGGCTGATATCACCACCTAGAGATAATATTTCTCGAACCAGTGAGGATGAAATATTGGCAAACTCTTCAGAAGGAGTCATAAACAGTGTTTCAATATTTGGGTTAAGGCGTTTATTCATGCCGCTTAATTGAAATTCATATTCAAAGTCAGAAACAGCGCGTAGGCCGCGGATGATAATTTGTGCATTATGCTCCCTAGCAAAATCGACTAGAAGAGAGTCAAACCTTAATACACTTACATTCTCAAGTGCTTCTACCGAGGTGTTGACAGCTTCAATGCGTTCATCAATACTCAAAAAACTATTTTTATTAACATTTTGCGTGATGGCAACAATGACTTCGTCGAATAATCGGCTAGCGCGATGAATTAAATCCACATGGCCGTTGGTGATGGGATCAAAGGATCCTGGGTAAATTGCAGTTTTAATCATAGGCATAAAATCTCTTACAGTTTGTCAAGACTAATCAAGCAATAATGTACAGTGCCAGATTTTTTTTGCTTATCTATATTATAGTGATAACCGTCAAGCGCACTTAAGCAGTCGGTGTTTATCTGAAATTCAGATTCGATGTAAATTTTACTGGTTTGGTTGATATAACCATTGTCTGCAATTAGTTTTAAGATTTGTGGCAGTATTTCTTTGGCGAAAGGCGGGTCTAGGAAAACCAAATCAAAAGACTTGTTGCTCACTTGGCTTAAATGCGCCACAGCATCATCATTGATAAGCTTAAACTTTTCGCTAGGGAAGAGCTTAAAGCTAGATTGAAGCTGTTTAAAAACAGTGTTGTTTTTCTCTATTGAATAAACTGATTTAGCGCCTCTTGATAAGGCCTCAAGACACAGAGAGCCGCTACCTGTGAATGGGTCAATAACAGTTTTTCCGGTAATGTCGAATTGCAACCAATTAAATAATGTTTCGCGTATTTTTGCGGTGGTGGGGCGCAGTCCGGCCGCGTCAGGAAAATGAAACTTCCTGCCGCGAAATTCACCCGCAATAATTCTAAAGCTATTTGTTTCGATAATTGTCAAATGCAGCCAAAATCTCTTTCTTAGCTGACTCAGCATCGCCCCAGCCTTCAATCGTTACCCATTTACCTTCGTCTAAATCTTTGTAGTATTTAAAAAAGTGCTCGATTTGGTCTTTGAGGGCAACATCAACGTCATCAATGCAACGTATGTTGTGGTATGAGCGACAAAGTTTGTCAATTGGCACGGCTAAAATTTTTGCGTCTTCGCCAGCCTCATCGGTCATTTTAAGAACACCGATTGGACGGGCAACAATAACAGAATCATGAATTAGAGGGTAAGGAGTAATAACTAAAACATCTGCGGGATCACCATCGTCTGATAGTGTTTCAGGAACAAAGCCATAGTTACAAGGATAGAACATCGGTGTCGAGATAAAACGATCGACGAACATAGCGCCCGTGTCTTTATCTATTTCGTATTTAACAGGCGAAGAATTGGCTGGGATTTCAATAATGACATTGATCTCCTCAGGTATGTTTCCTGCCGTTACAGGTTTCAGGCTGTTTTGCATTTAGTTTTCCTTGTTGAATAATTTGGCTCGCCAGCCTCGACATAATGAGGCATTTAAATCACCACGAATATATTTTGAAAGTGATTTACTGGTAATCAAGAGTTCCGGCGGCAAATTATACTCTTTTGCGATATTATTGATGCGCTCCTGGAGTTGGCTTTTGGTATTTTTTTCGAAATTATTGAGGGGTTTGTGGTTGTTGGTTGGCGTACCTCCGCTGAATAAAATGTCGGTTGAAGTTATAAAGTCGTTAAATTTATCCTCACTTTTCGATGATAATAATATTTTTTTGCAAGCATAATCAAGCAATTTTTCATCTGACATGATCCATTTTCTTGGCTTGTTTTTTCTTCTGGCGGTGTCTTCACGCCACGCACAAAGTTGAAATGCTAGTGCATGGTATCGGTTATTCAGACGCGAAACTCCTTTAATTTTCTGAAAAATATTTTCAATTGGTGTGTCATATAACTCAGGCTTTAATAGAGCGTTTGTTTCCTCATTCAGCCAATCAAGTTTATTGGCGCTTTTTAGTTTGGCTTGCAGCTTTTTAAAGATTGGTAGTAAGTAGCGCACATCATTAAGGGCGTACTCCATGACATCGTCTGGCAAGGGTCGCCTTGTCCAATCAAAACGCGCATGCGCTTTTTCAAGAAAAACACCTTCAAATTGCTCTGTCAGGACCTGATACGATACTTGTAACGGCAAATTGAGCAAAGCTGCAGCTATTTGTGTATCAAATAAATTATTTGGAAGTCGTTCAGATAAGAGATAAAAGGCCTCGATATCTTGACGTGCCGAATGAACAATCCATACAGTGTCTTCTTGATAAAGTTTGGCAAAAAGCGGTTCTAAGTCTGGGATTGACAGAACGTCAATACATTCGACACTATCAGCGCTTGAAATCTGTACAAGGCAGAGCTTGGGGTAATAAGTGTCAATGCGGCGAAACTCCGTGTCAATGCCGAGATAATTTTCACCTCTGATAGAGCCAAGGTAGCTCTGCAGTTGTTCTTTGGTTTGAATCAAAATGGTTTTTAGAGGTGCCCTTAAGACAATTGTTGTATTTTAACAACAACTTGCGTTAGCAATAATTCATTTATGAGATAATCGAGACATTTCAAAGTAAACATTAATTTATGTTGTTAGACCAGGCTCTGCTACTAAAAAAATCACCGTCAGCCATGTTTTGGATTTTCGTTTTTCTCGCCTCTTTTATGGCGATGTTTTACTTGGGTCT
>CAJXHL010000019.1 GCA_913054335.1 uncultured Gammaproteobacteria bacterium
AAGGGTTAGAAATAATTAGCCAGATGGGCGTTGACGACCACATGGCTAATTAGAAAGAAAGAATTAGCTTATTCGAATGATTCTATCAATGCGTCGCCAAACTCTGAGCACGATAGCAGAGTGGCATCGTCAACCAAACGCGCTAGATCGTAAGTAACGGTTTTATTCTTAATCGTACTCGACATCGCCTCAATAATTAAATCAGCCGCCTCCACCCACCCAAGGTGTCTTAGCATCATTTCAGCTGAAAGAATAAGCGAGCCAGGGTTTACTTTGTTTTGACCGGCATATTTAGGCGCAGTACCATGTGTTGCCTCAAAAACCGCAGTAGTATTTGACAAGTTTGCACCTGGTGCGATACCAATACCGCCCACCTGAGCTGCCAATGCGTCAGAAATATAGTCACCATTGAGGTTTAGCGTTGCAATCACTGAGTATTCCTCTGGGCGCAATAGAATTTGCTGCAAAAACGCATCGGCAATCACATCTTTAATAGCAATTTTCTTGCCTGTATTTGGGTTGGTGAAAGCGCACCAAGGGCCGCCATCAATCTCAACTGCGCCAAACTCATCTTTAGCTAATTGATAACCTTGATCTCTAAAAAGGCCTTCGGTAAATTTCATGATGTTGCCTTTGTGTACAAGGGTCACGGACGGTTTATCATTGTCAATGGCGTACTGTATTGCAGCTCTGACAAGGCGCACAGTGCCCTCTTTGGAAACTGGTTTTACGCCAATACCAGAAGTTTCTGGAAAACGAATTTTTGTCACGCCCATTTCCTTTTTAAGAAAGTCAATGACCTTTTTGACTTCATCCGAACCTGCAGCAAATTCAATACCGGCATAAATATCTTCAGAATTTTCTCTAAAGATAACCATATCGATTTTTTCTGGCGCCCTGACTGGTGAAGGTGTACCTTCAAAATATTGAACCGGTCGTTGGCAGACGAAGAGGTCTAATTTCTGGCGAATAGCAACATTTAACGAGCGCATACCGCCACCAACAGGTGTTGTTAATGGGCCTTTAATGGATACCGAAAACTCTTTAATCGCATCAAGCGTCTCTTCTGGTAGGTACTCACCATAGATGCTATCGGCTTTTTCACCCGCAAAAATTTCCATCCACTGAATCTGTCTCTGCCCGTTGTAAGCTTTATCAACAACTGCGTTGATAACTTTTAGCATGACTGGAGAAACATCAACGCCAATACCATCACCCTCAATATAGGTGATGATTGGGTTGTTAGGCACAGTTAGGACGTCATTTTCGACACTGATTTTTTCGCCGCTCGCAGGAACGGTAATATTTTTATAAGACATGTTGAATTTATTTCTAGTAAGGTATATGTAATTTCATTATTTTAGCATCTTCTCGATTTGAATAGTATTTTTCCCTTATGCCAAAAGCCTCAAATCCTTGTTTTTGGTAGAAATTAATCGCAATATGATTTTCTACCCTAACTTCCAAAATAAGCGTACTGACAGCCGCTTCTTTTAATTGCACCAATAAATAAGTTAAAAGCACTTCACCATAACCCTGCCTTTTGTAATTTTGATGTATACCGATATTCAGCAAATCTGCCGATTCAGGGACGACAAGTGCCAATGCATAACCAATCAATTTTTGTTCTACGACTAACCCAATGGACAGTGTGTTTTTATCGACAACGCTAGAAGAAAAGTGAGGGGCAGTCCAGGGATGCTCGGTATTTTCTTTTTCAATGTCGACTAAAGATTCAACGTCGTCAAGAAGTAGTTTTCTAAAGAAAATATTGATAGGCTTTGTTATCGCTCTCATTATGATAAAAATAACCAAGCTCATCAAAACGCGCTTCAAGCTCACTTGGGTTATCCACTTGCAGTCCGATCAAAACTCGACCAAAATCAGCGCCGTGATTACGATAATGAAATAATGAAATATTCCAGTTTGTACCCACTTTTTCTAAAAATTCTAGAAGTGCTCCAGAGCGTTCAGGAAACTCAAATCGATAAACCACCTCACTCTTTGCATTAGATCGACCTCCTACCATATAGCGAATGTGTGTTTTTGCCATTGAGTTGTCACTCATGTCAATAATTTCAAAGTCATCGCTCAACCTGTCAATTAAAGCTTGTTTCTCCGCTTCACCATTACTGAGACCCACACCAACAAAAATATGAGCCTGAGCACCGTCGGCGTAGCGGTAATTAAATTCCGTGATTGATTGGTTTGCCAATAGTCGGCAAAATTTCAAAAAACTGCCTGGCTTCTCAGGCATTGTTACCGCAATAATAGCTTCTGTGAGCTCACCCAAATCCGCCCTTTCCGCAATGTAACGAAGGCGATCAAAATTAACATTAGCGCCCGAAATAACAGCAACAAGATTTTGTTTTGAAATTTTATGCTTTTGGATGTATTTTTTTGCGCCAGCTGTCGCTAAAGCGCCCGCGGGTTCTGCAATAGAACGTACATCTTCATAAATGTCTTTAATGGCTGCACATATCTCATCATTTGATACCAAAACCATCTCGTCAACGGTCTCTTTGGCAATCTCAAAAGGTATTTTGCCTATTTGTTTAACCGCTACACCATCGGCAAAACGACCCACATCCGAGAGAATTGAGCGTGTGTTATTTTGCAGTGAATATGTAAGAGTTGGTGAATCTTTTGGTTCGACACCAACGACTTTAATGTGCGGCGCATAATGCTTGAAATAGCTTGCCATACCAGCAATTAGACCGCCGCCGCCAACAGGAATAAATACAACATCGATTTTGTCGAGTTGATCTAGAATTTCTTTTGCAACCGTGGCTTGTCCAGCAATAACTTGAATGTCATCATAAGGGTGAATAAAGCATAAATCACGCTCCGCTTCGAGCTGCTTTGCATAGCCATAAGCATCATCATAAACATCGCCGAAAAGCAACACTTCGCCGCCCAATCTCTGTACCGCTTCCACTTTAATTTTTGGTGTACTCAAAGGCATCACGATATACGCTTTAACACCCAATTTTTTTGCAGCCAATGCTACGCCCTGTGCGTGATTTCCCGCAGAAGATGCCACCACCCCTTTTGCCGTTTGGCTTTCAGTTAGCGAAGCCATTTTTTGATATGCGCCTCTTAACTTAAAAGCATGAATGCTTTGCTCATCTTCTCTTTTAAGGTAAATCTGATTACCGAAACGCTCACTCAATTGAGCAGCACTTACCAAGGGTGTGACTTTAGCAACCTCATAGACAGAGCTATTGTCAGCTAGATTAACGATTTTGTTCATGCAATTCCTTTAAATACTCAACGTTCACAAAAGAATGACTGCTAGGCCTGCCACTCATTATTTCAAAGGGCGTATCTATCTCACCCAAATGATCAATAACAACCATTGCACCATCAAATTCAAAAGCCTTAGTATACTCGCTAAGGGTCACAACAGTTTTAAGACCGATAGCACTGGCTGAAGCGAAACCCACGGCAGAATCCTCAAAAACAATGCACTCACTAGCTGACAGTTTTAACTCGTCCAACACATACTGGTAAATATCACTTGCAGGCTTTTTGTTCTTTACCACGTCACCTGCGCCAATTACTTCAAATTTAGATGACATGCCTCCACCGACGAGAATCGCCTCAACGTTTTGCAAACTGGTTGTGGTTGCAATAGCTAGCCTCAAGCCGCACTCAATCGCCTCGTTTACCAATCTTTGTACACCAGTTCTAATAGAGACACAACCTTGAGCAACATAACCAACAAAAATATCTGTCTTAAGTTGATGAATTTTGGCAATATCAACTTTATTAAACGACCTTTCCATTGGAGGTTTATAGTTATTCATATAATAAGCAATACGCTCTTTTCCGCCGCTCACTTGTAATAAATCTACATAGGTGTCATTATCCCAATGCCAATTCATGTTCAACAGTTTAAAAGCTTCATTAAAAGCGCGTAAATGACCGCCCTGTTCAGTGTTGGCAAGTGTGCCATCTACATCAAAAATAAGTGCTTTCAGAGGCATAATGCTGTGTAATAATAAATTCTTTGAAATAAAACATTGCTATTTTAGGCATTTTTTGGTAAAAACTACCTTTTTTGAAAGATATCACAAATGACTACTGAGCCAAACTTCGAAGAGATCCCAGCATATATTCCACAAAAGAATGAAGAATTTATGAGTCAGGGCCAACTGAAGCACTTTATTCACAAATTGGATGTGTGGCGCAACCAGCTTGTTTTTGAGGCTGAAAACACCATCAACCACATTCAAGAAGACTCCACTCCTGTTGCCGATATCAATGACAGAGCGACTATCGAAGAAGAGTTTGCACTTGAGCTTAGAACGCGTGATCGCGAAAGAAAACTAATCGCCAAAATTGATAAAACGCTACATTCAATTGACACGGGTGACTATGGTTACTGCAAAACTTGCGGCATCGAAATCACACTACAAAGATTAGAAGCTCGCCCTACTGCCAATCAATGTATCGATTGCAAAACGATTTCCGAGAAAAAAGAAATTTAATATGAGACCCTTGCAACAATCATTTTAAAATTTGCTGGGTAATCAAAATGAATAAAAAGTGTGTAAAAATTTAAAATTAATAGCACTAGCTATTGATAAGAATTTTTCTGCATTTTTGAACATTTTGAGCATCAGCCCTTCGGGATAGGGGATTTTTTCTATTTTTCTACGTTAAATTTTATCGCTAGACAACAAGTAAGGCTTCAATAATTATGCCTTGTAAAATAAAATAAATCCAACTATCAAATCTATAATAATTATTGCAAAGGTCTCAATCAAAAATGTTGGTATGACTTGCCAATATTTTTTGCACCGACAATCTCTAAACCTACGGATTCGCAAATAACGCCAATTTGGGTAATTTTGACGCCACAACGCTTTGAGATATCACCTAACATGGCCTGATTGTTTTTTGACACAGTGAAGCAAAGCTCGTAATCATCGCCGCCATTAAGCACCAACGACCAATCGTTATGTTTTTTAACATAATCGACCAACACCTTAGTTAGAGGTATTTTCCCCGCATCAATCTTTGCGCCCACACTTGAGGCTTTTAAGATGTGGGACAGATCCTGTTCTATGCCGTCTGAGACATCAATACAGGCCGAACCAACACCCACCAATGCACGACCTAAATCAACTTGTGGTGTGGGTCTGTTTAACTTGACCAAACAACCCTTAATAGGCACGTCATTATTGTTTAACTGCCATAGAGCAAACGCAGCATCACCGATGGTGTTAGAGACGTAGATACCGTCGCCAATTTGAGCGCCTGAGCGCCTTAAAGCCTCGCCACTCTCAACCCAGCCAAATATTGAAATAGTGATCGATAGAGGCCCTTTAGTGGTGTCTCCACCAATCAAACTAACGCCGAATTGTTCTGATAATTGCTTAAGAGATTGCGAAAAATCTTTCAACCAAGACTGATCAACCTTCGGCACAGTTAGCGCCAAAGTGAAGTATTTCGGCAATGCACCCATTGCTGCTATATCGCTTAAATTAACGGCAAGCGCCTTATAAGCAATATCCGACGCACTAGTAGATTCAGGAAAATGAACACCCGCAATTAAGGTGTCAATACTTGTGACGAGTTGATAACCGGATTCAATATCACATATTGCTGAGTCATCACCTACACCAAGAGCTATTGAATTCTCATCTGAGGGCCAAGTGAAATACTCGCGGATTAAATCAAACTCATGCATGATTTCAAGCCCCATTATTGATCCGGTTGACTATCTTGTAATCCATACAAATGCTCTGTTACACTTTCTGCAAGAGCAGCCAAATCATAGCCCCCCTCTAGAAAAGAGATAATTCTGCCCTGACAATGTCTGTTCGCAATATCGACGATTTCTTTTGTTATGTTGAAATAATCTTTAGATTCTAAATTAATATTCGCCAAAGGGTCTCTTCTGTGTGCATCAAAGCCTGCGGATAGCAAGATGACCTCGGGTTGAAATTTGTCAACATTGGCTAAAACCTTGCTCTTAAATATTTTTAAGAAGTCTACGCCATTTGTTCCTGGTGAAATAGGTGCATTAAAGATATTACCTAGGCCGATTTCTGTCTCTGCTCCTGTTCCTGGAAATAATGGATACTCATGTATGGAGCCATACAAAACACTGTTATCGTTATAAAAGATTTCTTGCGTGCCATTGCCATGATGAACATCAAAGTCTATGATTGCAACCCTCTTGATTTGATGTGTATCTTGTAAATATCGAGCAGTCACTGCAACATTATTAACAAAACAAAAGCCATTGACTCGAGTGGTTTCAGCATGATGTCCCGGTGGCCTAACAGCACAAAACACCCTTTTCGAATCGCCTTGCATAACGCTCTGTGCACCAGCAATGCCAGCGCCACATGCTCTTAAAATTGCATCTTTACTACTGGGGCATAAAAAGGTATCGGCATAGGGCTCTTGTTCGACACTGACTAAACCCGAAGTTGGAATCATTGAAAACACACCACTGAGATGCGCCTGTGGGTGAACTAGAGCAATATTCTCAAGCGCTGCAAGCGGTGCGCTCTTGATTTCTATATCAATATCCTCAATGCCTTGAATGGCCTCAAGAACAACCCCTAAGCGTTCTTTTCTTTCTGGGTGATTTGGACCATTATCTTTGAGTAGGCAATCCGAATGCGTGTAGACAATTACTTTTTCCACTCGTTCATCCTAAGAGACCTTTGCAACAATCATTTAAAATTTTCACAACAAACATTTTCAAAAAACCACACCCTTCTACAACAGAGAAAATAGAGCAGATGGCAGGAACACCAGTTTACATATAGGCGTTTTCTTTGTTTGTATGGTCAGTAGAATCTAAAATCGCCGTAATTTCAGGATAAAGACCCTTTAATTGCGCCTCAACACCGTTTTTTAGTGTTATTTTAACGGAGCTGCAACCTTGGCAACCACCACCAAAATTAAGCACCACTTCGTTGTTCTCAGTGATTTCAAGCAATTCAACAAAACCGCCATGTGAAGCAAGGCCTGGGTTGATTTCAGTCAGAATCGTGAACAGAATTTTTTTCTCTAAAGGAGCGTCGTCTTTTGGCGCTTCACCTTTGGCATTGGGCGCAACAATAGTGAGTTTTTTACTGGTTCCTTCTTTCTTAAGAGCCACTTTTGAATCTTTTAAATACTCCTTATTGCCATCGTCTATATAGGCACTAAAACCTTTAAAAGGATACTCGGTGTATGTGCTCGGAAGCTCACTTGCAAAACAAAAATTAAATGCCACCGTTGCAACTGGTGTACCAGGCTTTTCAACGTCTATCTTAAGACCAAGATTTTCCTCGTCCTGTTGCTCAAAAAGGTCAGCTACATAAATTTCAGCTTCATCTGTAATACTAAACATTTAATCTCCTAAAGACAATATTGTCAATTATTCGGGTTACCCCTAATTTTACCGCCGATACTATAATCACATCAGTGCTTGAAGTCGTGATTTGTGTAAGGGTATTTGCATCAAGTATTTCAAAATAATCCAATTCAAAGAGATCGCCAAGAGATTTTTTTGCCCTACTGATAATATCTTCTTGCGCTAAGCCATTCTCATAATTTGATTTTGCTTGGCGCAATATTTTACTAAAGCTTGGTGCCACACTTCTTTCACTATCACTCAAATATTTATTTCGAGTACTCATGGCCAAGCCATCACCCTCACGGACAATGCCCAAAGAAATAATTTCTATTTTGCGTTTTTGCCGCTCAACCAGTTGCTTAATAATTTTAAGTTGTTGAAAGTCTTTTTCACCAAAAACGGCAACATCGGGCTCAACAATGTCAAAAAACCTTGCCACCACTTGAGCAACGCCATTAAAAAATATTGGACGAGAAACACCACAAAGCAAGGCGCCTATGGAGCCAACATCATAGTCACTAATCTGATTTGCAGGATATATTTCAGCAATATTGGGCAGAAATAAAATATCAACACCTCTGCCTTCTAACAATTTTTGATCGTTTTCAGGATTTCTAGGATATTCATCAAAATCCTCGCGAGGTGCAAATTGAGTTGGATTAACAAAGATACTAGCAATCACCACATCAGCAAATGTTTTCGCTTTATCGACAAGCTGAAGATGTGCCTCATGAAGGCTACCCATTGTCGGCACTAAGGCTATGGTTTTTCCCTGATTACGGTAGTGCTTTAAGCACTCCTGAAGATCGCCAATGGCTTCAATTGTGCGCATTAATAACTCTCTTCTTCAGAGGGGAATGATTGGTTTTTTACCGCTTCAACAAAGGCTTTAATTGCCCTAGAAACACCCTGATTGCCCACAGTAAAATCTCTTACAAATCTTGGCAACTTACCCTGAGTAATGCCGAGCATATCAAAACAAACCAACACTTGGCCGTCACAATCTTTGCCAGCGCCAATCCCAATTGTAGGGATGGATAATTGCTCACTCACCAAACTAGCAAGAGAGCTGGGGACGCATTCTAACACCACGGCGCTCACCCCTAATGATTCAAGCAGAAGGGCATCTTCCACAATCCTCTTGGCACTGTTTTGATCTCTGCCTTGAATTTTATAATCGCTAACCTCCTTCACCTTTTGTGGCTGAAGACCCAAATGAGCGCAGATAGGAATATCATTTTTAATTAGCGCTTCAACAATCTCTTGTCGCTCAGCGCCACCTTCCAACTTAACCATTTGAGCGCCTGCATTGATTAACAATTTAGCATTCTCCAGTGCGCTCAACGGCTCTTCATAACTTTGGAAAGGTAAATCGGCCACAACTAGGGCTCTTTTACAAACCTTAGTAACTGCTTTAGTGTGATACACCATCTCAGACATTGTGACAGAGCAGGTATTGGCGTCACCTTGCACAACCATTCCTAGAGAATCACCGACAAGAATTAAATCAACACCACAGCGATCAATAAGTTTTGCTAGAGAAGCGTCATAAGCTGTCAAGCAAGTTATTTTCTCGCCACTTTGTTTAAATTGTTTTAAATCAGCGTGTCTCATATCTTGTCAATATCTGATAATTCAAGTTGCTCCAAGCATCTTTTTAATGGACCAATAATAGGCAATTCTAGGGCTGGCTCAATCTCGTAAAGAGGCAAAAGCACAAAGGATCGATTGATCATCTCAGAATGTGGGATGGTCAACCTTTCGGTCTGATGAACTTCATCTCCATAAAGCAAAATATCCAAGTCAATCGTTCGAGACCCCCAACGTACATCTCTAACCCTATGTTGCTTGTTTTCTATATGCTGGCACAAGTCCAATAGTTCAAGCGCATCCAGACTGGTGTTAATTTTACACACAATATTAAGGTAATCTGGCCCAGGCATATCGAGTAACGGTTTTGAACGGTAAAAACTGGATACTTGAATTAGCTCCACCCCGCTGGCTTGATCGAGCACTAAAAGAGCTTGGTCAATTTGATTACGCGGGTTGTCCAAGTTGGAGCCCAAGCCGATAAATGCTAGCAATGAATTAAAGTCCCTAGGTGCTCCCCCGCTGACAATCTCGTAAGCACGTTGTCCTCTCGTCCCCAAGCAATAGTGGTTGGCGTATTAGAACTGGTTGCTTGTTTTGCCGCCATTACCTTTGAATACATACCTCCAGAACCTAAGGCACCGCCAGTTTTACCTGCAACTTGCTCCAATCTCTCATCTTCAAAATGAATCTTTTTAATAAGATTTGCTTTGCTATTGTTGCGTGGATCATCATCAAAAACACCGTGTTGATCAGTCAAAATGACAAGATGATCGGCATTGACAAGATTGGCAACAAGTGCAGCTAACGTGTCATTATCACCAAATTTAATTTCGTCAGTAGCAACAGTATCATTCTCGTTAATAATTGGCACGGTACCAAGTTCCAGTAAGTTGGCCAGAGTTGCAGAGATATTTTCGTAGCGCTTGGCGTCCATTAAATTTTCTCTTGTTAATAAGATTTGAGCAGTATGCACATCATGAATTGCAAAAAGTGACTCGTATGCCTGGATTAAGCCCATTTGCCCGACAGCAGCAGCGGCTTGCAACTTGTGGACATCGTTAGGCTTTGTGCTCCAACCGAGGCGCTTCATACCTTCAACAATAGAACCGCTTGAAACCAAAATAACATCAATCTTCTGAGCACGAAGCTCAACAATTTGTTCGGCCCATCTAGCAATCAAAGCCTTATCAATGCCAACGCCATTATTAGTCAGTAGCGCAGAACCAATCTTGACAACCCAACATTTATTCTTCATTTGACACTTGCTCAATCAACGCCGATAAGCCATAAATTAGAGGTTTACAGCCCAAGCCATTAAGGGCAGATATACTAAACGATGTTCCTTTATAATCAATATCTTTTAGCAATTGACTGATGCATTCTTCACGATCTTGTTCAGCAATTAAATCAACTTTATTAATGGCCAATATTCTTGTCTTTTGGAAAAGGTCTTCATCAAATTTTGCTAACTCTTGCTCAATAATTAAATAATTATCAACTGGATTGGAACCGTCTGCCGGCAAAATATCAACCACATGAAGCAACACTCTCGCTCTTGATAAGTGTTTTAAGAACTCAAAGCCAAGACCTGCGCCCTCACTGGCCTTTTCGATCAAACCAGGGATATCTGCCATAACGAAATGTTGAGTGCCAGCGCTCACAACACCTAGATTCGGATGCAGAGTTGTAAAAGGATAATCGGCAACTTTTGGCCTTGCGCCCGACACTTGTCTAATTAAGCTTGATTTTCCTGCATTTGGCATACCAAGCAGACCCACATCTGCCATTACGCTCATTTCTAGACCAATTTCTCTTACCTCTCCTGGTGTGCCAGGGGATGTTTGTCGTGGTGCGCGATTAATAGAAGATTTAAAACGCGCATTACCCAGACCATGAAAACCACCTTTTGCAACCAATAAGCTCTGGTCTTTGGTGGTAATTTCACCAATCAGCTCGTCGGTTTCAAGATCAATTATTTGGGTACCAAGGGGGATTTCAACGTAAAGATCTACAGCAGATTTGCCTCGTTTGTCTCGACCCGAGCCAGGTTGACCATTTTTTGCCCTAAACAGGCGTTTATAGCGAAACTCGCTTAAAGTATTTAAGCCTTCTTGTCCGCAAAAATACACACTACCACCGTCACCGCCGTCACCGCCGTCAGGGCCACCGTCAGGAATATACTTCTCTCGGCGAAAACTTAAGCAGCCAGCGCCGCCCTTACCCGCCTCAATTCTAATGGTTGCTGAATCTACAAATTTCATAATTTCGTTTTACTGGTAACCATAAGTTTAATTACTGTTCGTTTATCAATTCACTCGCTATTAAATTACCAAAAAAATTGACCTCATTGAGGCCATTTGATAAAAGTATAATAAACACGCAATTATTATACCTTTTTTCTTGCTCCACAGCCCTTCTCAACCAATGCATTCATACTTAGAAATAATATTAAGCCTTGATTCAAAAGGCCCCCGTTAAGAGAAGCTTAAAACAACAGCCATAGAAAATGAACCGAACGATATACACCCTATTGCTGTGCCTTTATCTACCGATAGCTGTTTTTAAAATTATACAAAAGAACCATAAGAATGGCGACTGGTTTCATAAACTTAAAAATCAATTCGGTTTTGTTAATAAAATACCCAATAGAACCATTTGGATACATTGTGTTTCAGTAGGTGAATTCCATGCAGCAATCCCACTAATCAATCAATTAATCGATACTTTCCCCAGCCATAAACTACTCATTACCACAACCACCAATACTGGCTCTAAAGCTGTACAAAAACACTATAAAGAGCGCGTATTCCATTGTTTTTTTCCCTTAGACTTACCCTTCGCAATAAAGCGTTTTATTGCAAATGTAGGTCCTGATATTTGCATTCTTTTGGAAACTGAAATCTGGCCTAATCTTGTTGATGTTTTATATAAACAAACAATACCCACTTTACTGATCAATGCGCGACTTTCCGGGCGTTCTTTTAATAAGTATAGGAAATATTCACCCAAGCTCACACGCAATACAATTAATAAGCTCACATTAATAGCAGCCCAGAACCAAAATTCTGCTGAACGATTTTATAAATTGGGTGCAAAAAACAACAAAGTCACGGTTGCTGGAAATATTAAATTTGATCAAAATCTCACTACAGTTAAAGCGGTCAGCCAAGAAATGCAATTAATGATTGGCGATCGAAAAGTTATTGTTTTTGCCAGTACTCATATAGGCGAAGAAAGCCAGATTATTAGTAGTTACTTAAAACATCAAGACAGCCTAGGTGCTTTGCTTATCATCATTCCAAGGCACCCAGAGCGCTTTGACGAAGTTTACAAACTGATTAAGAAAAACAACATTCGAGTTGTTAAACGATCAAGCAATGATTCTTGTGAAGATGCACAATTCTTACTGGGTGACTCCATGGGTGAGATGATGTCTTACTTTGATGTTTGTGATGTGGCTTTTATTGGCGGCAGCTTTAGCACCACAGGCGGGCACAATATGCTTGAGGCTGCAGCACTTGCCAAGCCCATATTATTTGGCCCAAATGTGTTTAATTTTGCCGAAATATCATCGGACTTAATTGCTCAAAATGCAAGCATTCAGGTGCAAAATACAGATGAGTTATTTGAAGAAATCATCACACTACTGGCTGATGAGAAACGTCGTCAACTTCTTGGAAATAACGCCAAGCAATATTTCTTAAGCAAGCGAGGCGCCGTTGACAAAACAATCAAAATAATCAGCCAGCACATTAAAACTTAACTTTGTTTTATTAAATGAATGCAATCAGTGATTTCTAAAATATTGGAAATTTTCCAAATGGGCTTAAAAGGCAACTTGGAGAGCACTCAATAACACCTCTAGAGCAAAATTTATCCCAAAAACAGCCATTTATTGCCTAAAAACAGCCTAATTTGTTGCTTTTAGAGCAAAAATTGAATGTAATAAAGTCCAGATTGTGGACTTTTAAAAAATTTCGGATATTTTAAGAATGGGTGAATTACTCACCCATTCAATTGATTTAATAGCGACAAGGAGGCTTAAAAACTAAACGCTTTCCTTTAAATAAATTTTGCTATCATTTTCTAAGAACTCGGCAGATTTTTTATCCATTTCAATCTGAATTTCTTGAATTTTCGCCACTTGTGCCGCATCAAGTTTATTAATTTCATGGGAGATTTTCATTGAACAAAACTTCGGTCCGCACATCGAACAAAAATGCGCTGTTTTTGCCGCCTGTTTTGGCAAGGTTTCATCGTGAAATTTCCGCGCTGTATCGGGGTCAAGTGAAAGATTAAATTGATCTTCCCAACGAAATTCAAAGCGTGCTTTAGATAACGCATTATCACGAATTTGTGCGCCCGGATGACCCTTGGCAAGATCGGCAGCATGGGCAGCAATTTTATAAGTAATGATGCCTGTTTTAACATCGTCTCGATTAGGTAAGCCTAGATGCTCTTTTGGTGTCACATAACAAAGCATTGCACAACCATACCAACCTATTTGGGCTGCGCCAATCGCTGAGGTGATGTGATCATAACCTGGAGCAATATCAGTCGTCAAAGGCCCTAACGTATAGAATGGCGCTTCGCCACATTCTTCGAGTTGCTTGTCCATATTGTGCTTAATCATATGCATTGGCACATGTCCAGGACCTTCAATAAAGGTTTGTACATCGTGTTTCCAAGCAATTTTTGTTAGCTCGCCCAATGTTTCAAGTTCGCCAAATTGAGCTGCATCGTTAGCGTCCGCAATACAGCCAGGACGTAAGCCGTCGCCCAATGAAAAGGTAACATCGTATTGCTTCATTATTAGACAAATATCTTCAAAGTGCGTGTAGATAAAGCTTTCTGTATGATGCGCTAGACACCACTTTGCCATAATCGAGCCACCGCGCGAAACGATTCCTGTGACTCTGTTTATTGTCAGTGGTACATGCTTTAAGCGTACGCCTGCATGAATAGTGAAATAATCAACACCCTGTTCGGCTTGTTCGATTAAAGTATCTCGAAACACTTCCCAAGTTAAGTCTTCAGCCACACCGTTTACTTTTTCAAGTGCTTGGTAAATTGGTACAGTACCAACAGGCACTGGTGAGTTTCTAATGATCCATTCACGAGTTTCATGAATGTTTTTACCGGTCGATAAATCCATGATAGTGTCAGCACCCCAACGGATACCCCAAACCATTTTGCCCACCTCTTCATCGATAGAAGAGCCAAGAGCTGAATTGCCAATATTGCCATTAATTTTTACCAAGAAATTACGGCCAATAATCATTGGCTCAGTTTCTGGGTGGTTAATGTTATTAGGAATAACCGCTCTACCACGTGCTACTTCATCTCGAACAAATTCAGGGGTGATTTCAGCAGGAATTGAAGCGCCAAAATCCTCACCCTTATGTTGGCCGACTTGGTCTTTGTATTCTTGCCAGAGACAATTTTCTCGAATCGCAATGAATTCCATTTCAGGCGTAATGATGCCTTGTTTGGCATAATGCATTTGGGTGATATTTTTGCCTCTTTTTGCACGTCTAGGTGTTGCTGTGTGCTCAAACCTAAGCCCATCAAGACTTGTGTCTTGTATGCGTTGATTGGAAAAACTCGAACTAAAACCCTGAAGCTCTTCAGTATCTCCCTTTTCCTCGATCCACTTATGTCTAATTCGCTCCACACCTTCTCTAAAGTTAATTGTCTTGCTTGGGTCGGTATAGGGGCCAGAAGTATCATAAATATGAATAGGTTCGTTAACTTCAGCTAAGTCACCAATGGTGTCAGTTAACTGAATTTCACGCATCGGCACCTGAATATCAGGGTGAGAACCCTCAACAAAAATTTTGGTTGAGTTGGGCAACGGCTCTATAAAAGCTTGGTTAACAGTAGACAGACGAGTAAGAGTTTCGGAAGTTTGGTTCATTATTGTATAATTTGAGTTATATATAAGATGGATGTAAGATAAAACACAATGCCTATTTTAACGCATAGACCACGCAGAATGAGAAAAGACAACAGTACTCGTTCACTCATGCGTGAAAATTCCCTTACAGTGGATGATCTTATTTATCCCATGTTTATTATTGAAGGGGAAAACACTCGAGAATCGATTAATTCAATGCCTGGAATTGAGAGGTTGAGTATAGATCAATTAATCATTGAGGCTAGTGAAATAACAGCTTTAGGTATTCCAGCAATTGCACTATTTCCAGTTGTATCAGATGAAAAAAAATCTCTTGAAGCAGAAGAATCATACAATGCCGATGGTCTTGTACAAAGGGCTGTTCGTGAATTAAAACGCAATTTTCCTGAACTCTGTGTTATCACTGATATTGCCTTGGACCCATTCACTAGTCATGGTCAAGATGGTCTCATTGATGACAATGGCTATGTTGTTAATGATGAAACAGTCGAAGTGTTGGTTAAACAAGCACTCTCTCATGCCAAAGCCGGTGCTGATATTGTCGCACCGTCAGACATGATGGATGGCAGAATTTCTGCCATTAGAGAAGCACTCGAAAATGAGGGTTTTGTTCATACTAAAATTCTCGCCTATTCAGCTAAATATGCATCATCGTTTTACGGCCCGTTTAGGGAGGCTGTTGGCTCGGACGCAAACCTTGGCTCTGCAGATAAAAACACCTACCAAATGGATCCTGCCAATAGCAATGAGGCTATTAGAGAAGTCGAAATGGATATTCTCGAGGGTGCAGATATGGTGATGATTAAGCCGGGCTTGCCTTATTTAGATATTGTATCCATCATTAAACAAACTTTTGGTATGCCAACCTTTGCCTACCATGTGAGCGGCGAATATGCCATGTTAAAAGCTGGCGCTGCGAACGGTTGGATTGATGAAAAATCTGTAACTTTAGAAACGCTGTTGTGCTTTAAAAGAGCAGGCGCCGATGCCGTTTTAACCTATTGCGCTAAGGAAGTTGCACAGTGGCTTAAAACTAACTAGAGACCTTTGCAACAATGTCATATAAAATAAAACGAATATTGGTACCTCTAAATCTCATTTTTAATCGGAAAATATAAGTGATACAAAAAGCAAACATTGCTTCAGCAGTGCTCATCATAGTATTAATTTCAAGTTTTTATTTCTTTCAAAATAAAATTGATGCACTTGAATCGCAATTAAGCTCAACAGAGATTGAAGCAGTTGAAAATGAAAATAACATTGCTTCGAATATCAGCCCTATTGAATTACAACTCGACGACCTAAGCAATCAACTGATTATCACTAGAGGCGAGCTGTTTCATGTCCAACAAAAACTAATATTGTCAGTAAGTAAAACAGTTGTTCTTGAGGATAAACTTAAGCAGGCCAGCAATAATCTTAAGGCAATACAACCTATTAAGCAAGAATTAAAAGATACTAAAGTAGCGTTAGAATTGAGTGAATTAGAGTTGCAAGGAAGCAACGAAAAACACAGCCAATTGGCAAACAGTTTTATTACACAAAACGAAGTTACTATTAATCGCAGCCTAGATCGGATTAAACTTTTGAGTCAAACATCCAGCGGAGCGACGATGACTGCGTCAGCTGTACCTTTTATTGGTGTTGCAGCATTAATAGTCTACACTCAAGATCAAACAAAGAAATCTTGCGCAGAAATTAAGTATGTTATTGAAAACGAACAGCAGATCTTCGGCAACACAACCTCTCTAACGCCCAATATGCTAAATGAATATGAATCGCAATGTCAATAATAAGGCATTGGGCAGTACAAATTATTAAAACCCGACTAGTCCATTCTATTAGCAATTAAATACTTAGCCACGAAGGAGTTGATTTGCGTTTTACTAATGTTGTTTTAGCAACATTTTACTGATTAGAGGCGAGCTTATGTTGCCAGTATATGAGACCTTGGGTGTTGAGCGCCACATCGTTTGTCAACTTTTCTTTGCAAAAATCCAAATTACTAATGCCTGTTTGCTCAAGTTGTTTTAACAAGTACTGCATAATTGCGCCACTCATTTTTTCCTCAGAATGCTGTTGGCCATAGTATTCTTTAGCAATATTGCTCATACAGTTAATGCTATCAATTAATTGCCTTACCACTCTCTTGGTGGGCTTAATTGCGCCGAAATGAGTTAAACAAACGTATTTCGGCTTATATTCCATAATTTTGGCGATACTTTTTATCAACTCTTCTGGTTCAAATTGTGTAGGTGTCGTGGTCGGGAAAATAAACACGCCATCCTTTGTATCGAATTCACGATATGACACGCCAAAAGTGTCGCCAGTAAACATAGCGCCACTTAGCTTATCCCAAACACAAAAGTGATGCCTGGCATGGCCCGGAGTGTCAATAAACTTAAGCTCTCTACCACAGAAGTCTAAGATAAAGCTATCGTCCGCCTCAATCATCCTGTCGAAATCTATCGGCATTAATTCACCATAAAGCTGATTAAATTTCTCTTCTCCATACACAGCCATGGTTCCAGCAATAAGTTTGCTTGGGTCGACCATGTGCCGCGCACCTCTGGGGTGAATCGCCAACTTCGCATTTGTGCATAAACTCATCAATACGCCAGCACCTGCTGCGTGATCAAGGTGCACGTGGGTTGGTATTATGTAGGATACATTAGAATAGCTTAAACCCTCTTTTTCAAGGGCTCTGTTAATATACGGCAGGCTATGCTTGGTTCCAGTTTCTATAATAGCAACCTCGTCATTTTGCCTAAGCAAATATATAGCAGCAATGTCATTGCCTAGGTAACCTGAGTCTATAGCGCTAATACCGTTTCCTAACTCTTCAACGGCTCCCATTATTGCGCCTGTATTGAGGCTTTAATTTCATCCAAAATAGCAGGATCGTCAATAGTAGAAGGAATCATATAATCCTCGCCATCAATGATTTTTCGGATGAGTTTTCGTAAAATTTTGCCCGAACGCGTTTTTGGTAAGCGCTCTACAATAACTGTGTCTTTATAGCAAGCAATTGGGCCAATCTTCTCTCGCATTAATTCGACCAACTCTTGTTTAACCGTATCTTGATCAATAATAACGCCAGATTTTAATATGGCAAACCCATGCGGTACCTGTCCTTTGAGATCGTCGGCTCGACCAATCACTGCGCACTCAGCCACCGCATCATGCGTTGCTATAATCTCCTCCATTTCACCGGTGGATAGCCGATGCCCTGAGACATTGATAATATCATCCGTACGTCCCATGACAAATAAATAGCCATCGTCATCAATATAACCCCCATCACCACTGACATAATAGCCAGGAAAGGTTTCTAAATAACCCGTTTTAAACCGATCAATATCCCCCCAGATAGTCGTCAGACAACTAGGTGGTAAGGGTAATTTAATGGCAATATTCCCTTGTTGGTTGGCATCCAACTCCTCACCATTATCACTCAAAATATGGACATCAAACCCTGGCATAGGCACGGTGGAAGCGCCTGGCTTTACTGGCATTTTTTCAATACCTAGCATATTGGCAGAAATGGCCCAGCCTGTTTCTGTTTGCCACCAATGGTCAATTACAGGTATACCAAATTGTTCAGTCAGCCAATTGTAGGTTGGTGGGTCAAGGCGCTCCCCTGCAGCAAACAGGGTTTCAAGCGAGGACATATCGTACTGTTTAATAAGCTTACCATCAGGATCTTCTTTCCTAATAGCTCGATAAGCGGTGGGTGCAGTAAATAATGCCTTTACTTTGTATTCAGCAATAACACGCCAGAAAGCACCAGCATCGGGTGTCATAATTGGCTTGCCCTCGTAAAAAACGGTTGTACAACCATGTAGCAAGGGGCCATAAACAATATAGGAGTGCCCAACAACCCAGCCCACATCAGAAGCAGACCAAAACACCTCACCTGGCTCCATATTATAGATTGCACGCATACTGTATTTAAGCGCAACAGCGTGACCGCCATTTTCCCGAACCACACCCTTAGGCTTGCCAGTTGTTCCAGAAGTATACAAAATATAGAGTAAATCATCGCCATTAACCGGTGTGCATTCGGCCGGCTTAGCAACTTCACAATGACTCTTCCAGTCTATATCACGGCCTTGCACTAAGGTTGCTTGCAGCTGCTCCCTTTGAAACACAATGCACTTTTTAGGATCATGTTGAGCTAAATCAATAGCATTGTCCAACAAAGGCTTGTAGGGGATTATTCGGTTAATTTCAATACCGCATGAAGCTACCATAATGACTTTAGGCTTTGCATCATCAATTCGAATTGCCAACTCTGGCGCCGCAAAACCACCAAATACTACCGAGTGAATAGCGCCCAGTCTGGCACAAGCCAGCATCGCAATTGCCGCCTCTGGAATCATAGGCATATAAATAATAACGCGATCACCTTTTTTTACACCTTGTTCTTTTAGCATTCCCGCACACTTTTGCACCTCTTCAAGCAACTCTAGGTAGCTGTAAGTTTTTTTAGTTTCGGTGACAGGAGAATCGTAAATAAGTGCGGTTTGCTGGCCACGTCCATTATCAACATGGTAATCAAGAGCCTGATAACAAGTATTCATTTGCCCGTCAGAAAACCAATGATGTATGCCAGAATTATCCTGAGAAAGGATATTTTCAGGAAACTTAAACCAATACAAATCTTGGGCCTTCTCGCGCCAAAACTCTACCGGCTGTTGAATGGATTTATTGTATTCTTGGCGATAGGACATATATTTTTTACTCATTATTGGGTTAGGAAAATAAGGCTAAGGGGCACACTCTTAAACTCTTTTATGCTGACTTAATCATTGCTGATATCGGTTAAATTCTCCTTTAATGGATGATGTCAAAGTTGCACAAGCCACCCACCAAACTAGCTTAATCGTAAAGCTCCACAGGACAAGTCGACAGTGAAACTAGTCCATTACTACGAACCCTAATCTAATTAAAAATCAACATCTAATCTCCATAAGAGTAACAGAGAGAGACTAGACAGGTACAAACAACTCAGCAAGTACATTTTATCCAAGCAATCATCTAATCTTCCGTACGTTAGTTCTAAAACTAGCCTTTCAATGATTGACTTTCATCAACCAATTCGGTTTCAGACGGTGTGCTACTTAACTTTTTCTCAATAGCTTTCCAAGCACTTTCAATATGGCGTCTCATTAACATATCTACTAAATCAGCATCTCGATTTTCAATAGCCGAAACGATATCATTGTGCTCTTTAAGGGCTAATTCTGCCCTTGATAGTATGCGGTGAGAAAGATTGAGTCTGCACATTCTCATTAAATAATATATGTTATTGTCGATACAATTAATTAACCAGTCATTTTGGCATCTGGAATAAATATAATAGTGAAGGTCTTGATTGCCCTCGTTCTGAACGTAGGCCTCTCCACCAGAGAGCGCCACCAATTCTTCATGATCATTCATTAAGCTACGCAGGCCTTCAATATCTGCTTGTGACATAGCTATAGTAGCCAGTCGAGCTGCGTAGCCTTCAATTAATCCACGAACTTGATACAGTTCTAGCATCTTCTGCAGACTTAACGAAACAACACGACAACCTGCATTCGGGATTCGATCTATTAAATTTATACCTTCAAGTCGCTGAAGTGCTTCTCGTAGAGGTCCGCGACTTGTATTGTATTTTATAGCGAAACTTGCCTCGCCTATTTTTTGGCCCTGCAAAATAACACCCTTTACTATGTCTTCTTTGATTTCACGGAAGAGTCTATCGGCTAGCGTCTTGTGCCCTAATTTAGTGGATGAGGTTTGAATTTTTTTCATCGTCCATGAGTCTCCGTAATCTATATTAAGTTCTAGAAAGTAATTATCGCAAACTAACCAAATAAAATGCATGTAAATACGAGACAACTTTGCTTAGTAATAGAATTATTACTTCCTATAGATAAGCAGCCTATTACATAATGTATTTAATTTTTTGTTAACAATTATGACATATTTATAACAATATACAGAATTGTTTAGTAAATGTTTTAACTATTGTTTACAATAATATAAAAATATTCATAAATTGGTATTATATTTTATTCAGAGTCAAATTTATCTATTATTGTTTACAATTTATTCATATAATGAATATTTTTGACTAGTATCCAAGTTTAATGGCAAATATTGTTGACAAAAAGTTGATAGTAAGTGTATATTGCGCGAAGTCATTAAATCAAACTAATATATTTCGATCAAATATAACCGGTTTAAAACAATGACTGGAACAAAAAACTTAATATATTAAATAGGAGAGTTTTATGAGCGAAAAATACGATATAACTCGCAGACAGTTTGCAAAAGCTGGTCTTGCGGTTGCTGCCATGCCAATGTTTTATACTAAAGGCGTCTGGGCTGCAAATGACTTCACTAATAACCCTGGTAGCTCATCAACAGTTACTTTAGGTTTTAATGTGCCACAAACGGGTGCATATGCTGACGAAGGTGCCGATGAATTAAGAGCCTTTAAATTAGCGGTGAAACACTTAAATGGCCAAGGTGATAGTGGTCTGATGAACACCATGAAACCAATGAACCTTAAAGGAAATGGTATTTTGGGTAAAAAAGTTACTTATGTAACAGGCGATACCCAAACCAAATCAGACGCTGCACGTGCTTCTGCAAAACGTATGATTGAAAAAGATGGTGTTGTTATGTTTTCTGGTGGCTCTTCATCTGGTGTCGCGATTGCGGTTCAAGGGCTGGCACAAGAACTGGGTGTTATCTTTATGGCAGGCTTAACCCACTCTAACGATACAACGGGTAAAGACAAACGTCGTTATGGTTTCCGTCACTTCTTTAATGCCAAGATGTCTGGTTCAGCACTGGGTCCTGTATTAAAAGATGAAATGGGTACAGATCGTAAGGCTTACCACTTAACTGCAGACTACACTTGGGGTTGGACTCAAGAGCAATCCATTCAAGAAACAACGGAAGGTCTTGGCTGGTCAACTACAGCAAAAGTTAGAACCCCTGTTGGTGCGGGCGACTTCTCTCAGTTCATTACTCCGGTACTGAACTCAGGTGCAGACGTTCTAATTCTTAACCACTATGGTAAAGATATGATCAACTCACTAACACAGGCGGTTCAGTTTGGTTTACGCGACAAACAAGTGAACGGTAAGAATTTTGAGATTATCGTTCCTTTGTACTCACGTTTAATGGCCCAAGGCGCAGGTAAAAACTTACAAGGCATTCTTGGTACAGCAAACTGGGACTGGCAGCTGGAAGACGAAGGCTCAAAAGCATTCGTTAAATCGTTCGGAACAGAGTATGGCTTCCCGCCATCAATGGCAGCGCAAACTTGTTATGTGCAAACGTTGCTTTATGCCAACGCTTGTGAAAACGCCGGTACTTTCTATCCACCTGAAGTGATTAGACAACTCGAAGGCTTTGAGTTTGATGGTATGGGTAACGGTCCAACTGAGTACCGTGCAGAAGATCACCAGTGCTTTAAGAAAGTTCTAGTTGTTCGTGGTAAAGCAAATCCATCAAGTCAATACGACTTGTTAGACATTGTCAAAGAAGTGCCACGCTCTGAAGTAGAGTATGACGCTTCAATCTTTGGTGGAGAATTAGGACCATACAAAGTATAAGTTAGTTGCTACACTAAGTGCTGATTACAATTCTGTAGTCAGCATTTATCTTTAAAGTTAAACAAAGTTGAAATTGGGGAGATACTTTGGATTCGATATTAATACAATTACTTAACGGCCTTGATAAAGGTGCCGCTTATGCGCTCATCGCCCTTGGCCTTACACTTGTTTTTGGTACTCTAGGTGTTGTTAATTTTGCCCATGGAGCGCTCTTTTTAATGGGGGCTTTTTGTGCAGTCACATTTCAAAAAATTCTGACTATTTCAAAAAAAGTACTGGATCCCAGTATTACTTATTTTGATGCCTATATAGAACAACCCTATTTAGAACTCTGGTTTGGAGAAACAGGACTTGCTGTCATTGATTGGGCGGTTCCACTTTCTATAATCGTAACAATACCGACTATGTTGTTGATTGGCTTAGCGATGGAACGCGGCCTAATTCGACATTTCTATAAGCGTACCCATGCTGAACAAATATTGGTTACCTTTGGTTTGGCAATTGTTTTGCAAGAAATCATTCGCCACTTTTTTGGTGCCAACCCAATCCCGACACCAGCACCGGATATTGTGTCTGGAAGTGCAGCCATTGGCACTTGGATAGGCCTTGGTGAAAATTTTGTCTACCCATGGTGGCGTTTAATCTACCTAGCCTCCGCCACTGTTATTATTTCTTCGGTATTTGCCTTTCTCCATCTGACCACTTTTGGCATGGTCGTTCGTGCGGGTATGTTTGATCGTCAAATGGTGGCTTTCCTAGGGATCAATGTACAAAGAAAATTTACTATTATATTTGGCTTAGCAGCAGTTGTTGCTGGAGTCGCTGGGGCGATGTACGCTCCAATTGTACCACCCGATTACCATATGGGCATGGATTTCTTAGTGATTTCCTTTGTTATTGTAGTTGTTGGTGGTATGGGCTCTGTCAGAGGTGCGGTTGCAGCAGGATTTTTGCTTGGCATCCTCCAGTCATTAGCTTCGATGACTGTGGTTAGTTCACTATTGCCGGGCATTGACCAAATTATTATTTACTTAGTTGCTGTTATCATCCTTTTAACGCGCCCACGTGGATTAATGGGTCGCAAGGGAATCGGAGAATAATGATGAATTCAATCAAGCAACAACTGATGAACTTATTCAAAAAACAGAGTGATTTAACAACTATCTTGCTGTTCGCTGCCGGAGTTCTGACGATGCCAATCTGGCTAGATCCGATTGGTGCAAACTATCCAGATCTGCTGCAAAAGTTTGTCATTTTCGGCATCTTTGCTGTTGGCTATAATATCTTATTTGGCCTCACCGGCTACCTGTCCTTTGGCCATGCAGTCTTTCTTGGGGTGGGCTCTTATACGGCTGTTTGGTCATTTAAGCTTTTCACCATGAATGTCCTTCCTGCAATGCTATTTGCAACTTTAATATCTGGTTTAATTGCCGCAGCCATTGGTTTTGTAAGCATGCGCCGATCAGGAATCTACTTTTCTATTTTAACGCTGGCTTTCGCACAAATGTTTTATAACCTAGCCTACTCAGTATTAATTCCAATCACCAATGGAGAAACCGGACTACAATTAAGAATGCACGACATTAGAATTATAGACAATTATTTTTCTGATCCAGCTCCAGGTCTACCCTCAACAGAGTTGTTTGGCATGTCAATGAATGGTTATTCTGGCTTCTACTTCTGCGCAGTGGTGTTAATCCTAGCCTTCTACGTTGCAATGAAGATATTTCGCTCACCGTTTGGCATGAAACTGAAGGCAATTAAGTCGAATCAGCATAGAATGCGCTACACTGGCAGTGATACGCGCCCCTATTTGATCACTGCTTTTATAATTTCGGGAATGTTTGCTGGCCTTGCTGGCGCATTGCTGGCAGTCACAGATCCACTAGCAGGTGCTGAGAGAATGCAATGGACAGCGTCCGGCGAGGTCATCCTGATGACCATTCTTGGTGGCGTTGGCACATTATTTGGCCCACTACTTGGTGTTGGTATTATCAAGTATCTGGAGAATATCTTTTCAACAATTAATGAATCGGTGTTGCAGCAATTCTTCTCATTTCTGCCGCAATGGGGTGAGAATTTTATGGTTGCCATAGTCTCACCGTTTGTTGGAGATGGCTGGCATTTAACCCTTGGCATACTATTCATGATAATTATCATTTTCCTACCAGGCGGCTTAATGGAGGGTTTTCAGAAGATTAAGAAGCGCTATCTAACAAAAGGTGTGAAAGACAGTGAAAGCACCACTAAACAGGAGTAATGTTATGTCTAAACCTGTATTAAAAATAAGTAATGTGAATAAATCTTTTGGCGGTTTACAAGCTTTAAGAGATATCAACTTAGAAATTGAAAAAGGCAAAGTCCATGCGATTATTGGTCCAAATGGCGCTGGAAAATCTACCTTGTTAAATGTTTGCGTGGGTTTGCTGAAGCCGGATTCAGGCTCAGTTACATTTAATGGCGGTATAAACGTTATTGGCAAAAGCCCACACGAGATCAACCAGATGGGGTTGGCAAGAGTGTTCCAGACTCCAGAAATATTTCCCGACTTGAGCTTGCTAGAGAATGTGATGATACCGGCCTTTTCAAAGCGTGATGGTGCCTTTCATCTTCAGTTGTTTCGCAGTCTTGCTAGTGAAACAAAAATCACTCAAGAGGCTAAAGAGGTATTAGCAAGTGTTGGAATGGAGGCTAAAGCTGACGAGATAGCCGGTAGCTTGTCACGTGGTGATAAACGCCGCCTTGAATTGGCAATGTGTTTAATTCAGCACCCAGATTTACTGTTATTAGACGAGCCGACAGCTGGCATGGCCAGACACGACACCAATAAAACAATCGAACTGCTGAAAAAAATTAAAGAAGGCGGCATGACTAAAATTATTATTGAGCATGATATGCACGTGGTATTTAGTGTTGCTGATACCATTTCAGTACTCGCACAAGGTGCTATTATTGCCACAGGAACACCTGATGAAATTCGTGGCAACCCTATAGTTCAAGAAGCCTACCTAGGTGGTGCAGAATTATGAGTAATCAACCCTACGCGCCACACAGTGAGCCCGTTACTTCCCAAGGCTCGGATCCAGCATTTTTTTCTTGCTGGGATTTACATTCATATTATGGTGAGAGTTACATTGTACAGGGTGTTAGTTTCGATATTCGCGAGGGTGAAATTGTTGCCCTACTTGGCAGAAACGGAGCAGGCAAAACCAGCACTCTTCGCTCCATTGCACGTGCAGCTGAACCTGAAGTAAGAAGTGGAGAGATTTGGCTGGATCACCAGCCTCTACACACCATGCAAGATTATCAAGTTGCGCAACTGGGGGTTGCGCTGGTCCCGGAAGATCGTTGCATTATCGGTGGCTTAACCGTTGAAGAAAATATCCTCTTGGCCCAAATTGAAGAGCCAATCGGCTGGTCTTTAGAGCGTATTTACGAGCATTTCCCCCGTCTTGGAGAGCGTCGAAATCAGGAAGGAATTACTCTTTCTGGCGGCGAACAGCAAATGCTTGCTGTAGCCCGTGCACTGGCTCGTGATATTAAGCTATTATTGCTTGATGAGCCTTATGAAGGGTTGGCGCCGTTGATAGTGCGTGAAATTGAAGAGATTCTTAAAAGTATTAAAAAACTTGGCATTACCACTATCATTGTTGAACAAAATGCCGTCGCTGCGCTGCGTATTGCAGATAGAGCATTAATTCTTGATACCGGTGAGATCGTTTTTGATGGAACTGCGCAGGAGCTACTCGATAATAAAGATTTGAGACATCAATATTTGGCCATTTAATCAATGCACTCAATTTGCATGATTAATGCAAGTATTAGTAAAAGGCTCTTTCCCCCTGAGTTAGAGCTGAAACTGGTGGCCCCAACCACCAGTGGATGCTTTATTTTCATAACTAAGTCAAAACCAATAAATAATACAATTACGGTTAGTTATGAAAAATAAATTAATAGAATATTGACACAATGGAGTAATAATATGATGCCTGGTCCTTTTGAACTGATAATAATTTTAGTTATTGTAGTGCTTGTATTTGGCGGTAAACGCCTTAAGAATCTTGGTGCAGACCTAGGTAGCGCAATCAGTGGCTTTAAATCCTCCATGAAAGAAACCACTGCAGATAAAACCAACAATGATGATCAAACTCTACTTGAAAAAGAGACCAAGTAATTAGTACTGTTAAATTTTGAGATTGTATGTTTGATTTCAGTTTTTGGGAGCTTTCTCTCGTCGGGCTAATTACTCTTGTTGTTGTTGGTCCCGATAAAATACCTTCACTTGCCCGTAAGACAGGTGTCTATGCTGGAAAACTTAAGAAATTCCTCAACAAAATCAAAGCTGATATTGATAATGAATTGAATTTAGAAGAACTGAAAGAGCTGAAAGAGCTATCACTAAAAGGTCAATCTAATCATTTAAATGACTTTTTTGAAAACTCTCAAGAAGCTTCCAACAATATTGAGAATGAAGTAGAATTGATCAAAAAAATAGGATCAGAACCAGAAAAAGACATGAAAA
>CAJXHL010000020.1 GCA_913054335.1 uncultured Gammaproteobacteria bacterium
TGGCTTCTATCTCTTCTGAAAAGATTTGTCTTGAGGAAGGTTATACGGCTTCGACTGATAACTTTACCTTGATTTCCCACTACTCGGCCGATGCCAGTATCACCAATTTAAGTCACAGAATGACTCGCTTTCGAGATGCTGCAAAAGACGCAAAGCTTGAGCTAAGCACATCAATTATCGAAACCCGTTTTATGATTGACTTTTCGTCTACTGTGTTGTTGGCGGTTTTAAGTGCATTATTGGTTGTTGTGAAAATGATTGATCAATTAATGCGACCAATGCATAATTTGTCTTTAGCCACTCGAGAAATTTCTGCAGGAAATTACGATGTTAAGATCCAGCACGATCCTAAAAATAAAGATATGAGCGGTTTGATCCATCATTTTAATGAAATGAGTAAACAAATCAAACTCTCCAGAGAGGGTCTAGATACCCATAACCTGTATTTAGAAACCATTTTAAAATACTCTTTTGGGGTCATCGCTCTCAATCCAGATAAGACCATTCAAATGATTAATCCATTGATTGGTAAGATGCTTCAAATCGAAAATGAAAAGGTCTTTATTGGCCAGTCTTATGTTAGCATTATTGAAATATATCCATACCTTCGCCCACTGTTTTCCTACGTTGAGGGTAACATTGAAAAGGGTCTGCCAGAGTGGGCAGGTGAGATTGAATTAACATTGCCTGATAGATACCGATTGATCTATTGTCAAGGCGCCTCTCTTGATGTTGAGGGAAAAACTTTGGGTTATGTCATTATGGTTAATGATATTTCTAAGTTAAATCGAGCTCAGAAAAAAGCGGCTTGGGGGGAGGTGGCGGTGAGAATGGCACACGAAATCAAAAACCCCTTAACACCAATATTGTTATCTGCCCAGCGATTAAGAAATCTATTCTTGGGCAAGCTTGAGGCAAAAGATTCTGCGATAATCGATAAGACAACTGGCACGATTATTGACCAAGTGACCTCACTGGACGCCATGGTAAGCGCATTTGCTAACTACGCTAACATGCCAGAAATCAAAAAAATACCCTCTTCCCTTAATGCATTGGTCAACAAGACTGTTTCTTTATATGACGCACAAGAAGGGGTTAGAATCGATCTTGATTTAAGTGGCGATTTGCCAGAATTACAACTTGATGGTGATGGAATCTCACGAGTTTTGATTAATTTAATTAAAAATGCATGTGAAGCCAGTGAGGACAAAGAAAAATTACATATTATTATTCGCACACGCTATAGAGTCGATGAAAACATCATTAGACTAACGGTTACTGACGATGGCGATGGCTTTCCTAGTGATATTGTCGATAAAGCTTTTGAACCTTATGTCACTACCAAGAAAAAAGGCAGTGGGCTTGGTCTTGCCATCTCTCAGAATATTATTGAGCAACATGAAGGTCAAATACACGCAAGCAATATTGAGCCTCATGGTGCAAGAATAACAATTGAATTTAGTATAATTGACGGCACAAGGAGTCGAAATGGATGAAGGTAGCTATCTCGGTAGAATTTTAATTATTGACGATGAGAAAGAAAATACAAATATCATCAAGGACATTCTTGAGGATGTTAATTATCATGCAGTTATAGCAAGTAGTGCTTCTGAGGCCAAGACAATTATTATTGGTAATGAATTTGATTTGGTGCTGATGGACGTGTGGATGCCGGGTCAAGATGGAATGTCCCTTCTTGAGGAGTGGATTAGCGTTGGCTATGATACACCCATTGTGATGATGTCGGGTCATGCTGAGACTAGTGACGTTGTAAGGGCGCTCAAGCTTGGTGCTGTTGATTTTTTGCAAAAACCATTGCACGACTTATTGCCGATTATTAGAAATCTATTAACTAGACAAGCGCCTGTTGATTCTAATCAAGAAGTCAGTGGTATTGATTTTTCTCTAAAATTAAAAGAAGCGCGTAACATATTTGAGAAGCAATATCTGCTTCACCATCTAGCGCTGCATGATAATAATATTGCAGTTGTGGCAGAAAAAGCCGGTCTAGAAAGGACTACTTTATATCGAAAACTAAAAGACTTAGGAATTGACAAAAAATGAAAATTCTAATCCTTGGTGCGGGCCAAGTTGGCTCAACGCTTGCAAAATACCTGTGTGCCGATAGTGCTAATGACCTTACCATTATTGACCAAAAAGAAGACAAATTAACAATACTTCAAAGACACCTAGACATTAAAACTGTTGTTGGTCATGGCGCCTATCCAAGTGTGCTTGAAAAAGCAGGTATTAAGACCATGGATACGGTGATTTCAGTGATGAAATCTGATGAATCCAACATGGTTGCTTGCCGTATGGCGTACACGCTATACAATGTTGAAACAAAGATTGCCAGAATACGTACGACAGAATACTTACATAGGCCTGAGTTATTTTCTCATTCGGCTATACCCATTGACTTTCTCATTAGGCCAGAAAACTTAATTACCGACTACATTAAAGGGATTATTGATCAACCGGGCGCCTCTGAAGTGTTTGAATTTGAAAATGGCCTGGTGCAGTTAATCGAAACTCGCGCTTATATTGGTACACCAATTGTCAATAGACCAATCAGAGAGTTGCAACATCACTTGCCTGATGCAAAGGTGAGGATTTTCTGTCTTTATCGAAATGGCAAGGTCTTATTGGTCAATAGCGACACCGTTATTCGCGAGGGGGATCATGTCTATTTCATCGCTAAAAAGAAATACATCCCCAAGGTTTTAAAGGAGTTTCGGCGTGTTGATAGGGGCTATCAAAAAATCTTTATTGCCGGTGGCGGTAACATTGGTTTCAGTGTCGCTAAATTGTTAGAAAAAACACACAATATTCGTCTCATTGAGCTTGATGAGGAGAGGGCAAGAGAACTTGCTGATCAGCTCAACCACACGTTAGTTCTCCAAGGTAGCGCTTCTGATGAGGAGTTGCTGCTTGAAGAAGGGATTGAAAATACCGATCTATTTCTCGCTTTAACAGACTCCGATGAGGTGAATGTTATCGTTTCAATTTTGGCAAAACGACTGGGTGCGCACAAAACCATCGCCTTAATCAAGCGTGATGTTTATGCTTCATTGGCAGAGCAGAGTGACGAAGTGGATATGATTGTTTCACCCGATCAAATTACCGTAAGTGATATTCTCTCACACCTGAGAAAGGGGGACATGATGAAAGTGCACTCACTGCAGCACGGCAAGGCGGAAGCTATTGAGATCGTTGTTCATGGCGATGAAAATAGCTCTAAGGTGGTTGGTAGAAGGATTAAAGACTTGGAATTACCCGAAGGTGTTGTTATTGGTGCAGTCGTTCGAGACAGTGATTTATTAATGACATCTAAAAAACTGGTGATTGAACAGGGTGACCACGTGCTTATCATGTTGACCGATGTTAAAAAAATTCATCAAGTTGAATCGTTGTTTTCAGAGAATGATTAGCAAAATATGAATCTCTTTATTGGTCATTTAAAATGCAATTAAGCGTCGTTTCAAAAACCATTGGAATATTGCTGATGGTATTCAGCTTTACTCAGGTTCCACCGATTTTGATTGACTTTATCATCGGTGATGGCAAAGAGCTTGCAACGTTCTCTCTGTCTTTTGGTCTAACACTAATGGGTGGTTTTTTTATGTGGTATCCATTTATGTCTGTCAAACAGGATTTCCGTTTAAGAGAAGGCGTGCTGATTGTGGTCTGCTTTTGGGTGGTTCTGTCTCTGTTTGCGACTCTGCCGTTCTTGTTGACTGACACCATTCCTGGTTTAAGTTTTTCAGCGGCCTTTTTTGAGTCCATGTCGGGTTTGACAACCACAGGTGCGACTGTGCTTAGTGGCCTTGATGAATTGCCAAAAGCTATATTGTATTATCGACAGCAGCTGCAATGGTTGGGTGGTATGGGTATTATTGTTCTTGCAGTGGCTATCCTGCCACTACTTGGTGTGGGTGGAATGGAGCTTTATCATGCCGAATCTAGCGGAATATCAAAAGACCGCTTGACACCCAAATTAAGACAAACTGCGATTGCCTTGTGGAAGATTTATGTTTCTTTAACGGTTGTCTGCGCTTTGGCGTACTTTCTATCGGGTATGGATGCATTTGATGCTATTGGCCACAGTTTTTCAACAGTAGCTATCGGTGGTTTTTCTACCCATAGTGCCTCTATTGGTTATTTTAATTCTGGGGTCATTGAGGCTGTAGCAATCGTATTTATGTTTTTAGCGGGTATTAACTTCTCCCTGCATTTTGTTGCCTGGAATAACCGCTCTATCATTGATTATTGGAAGGATTCTGAATTTAAAGCCTATATTGTCGTGCTGCTTGTGTCCGTGCTTATTATTTTGAGCGTTTTAAATTTTAACAATGAATATCAAAGTTTTTGGACAGCATTGAGACACAGTGCATTTCAAACGATCTCCATGGCAACCACAACGGGCTTTACCTCACAAAACTTCAGTCAATGGCCCAATGCTGCGCCAGTCTTTTTGATTATGGTGAGTTTTATCGGTGCTTGTGTTGGCTCCACAGGTGGCGGCATTAAGGTGGTTAGGGTGTTATTGATGTTTCGATTGGGTATGAAGGAAATTAAACAGTTTATTCACCCCAATGCACAGATTAACGTAAAACTCAATCGTTCAACGATTGGTGAGAAAACCCTTGTTTCAGTATTGGGTTTTTTCTCCCTCTATACAATCTCTTTTGTTTTGATTTTGGTTTTATTAATGTTTACCGGCATGGATCAAGTCAGTTCTTTTTCTGCGACTGCGGCAACGATGAATAACTTAGGTCCGGGGCTGGGTGAGGTTGCTCAGAATTACGGCTCTCTTGGGGATGCCTCTAAGTGGATACTTAGCATGTCTATGCTCTTTGGTCGCCTTGAAGTGTTGACTCTAATTGCCTTATTTCACAAGGCATTCTGGCGCTACTAGTCAATCACACGTTCTTTGAGAGAATATGTAAACCTTATCCAGTTCTTTTTTTTGAAAGGATTCTGATTGACTAAGTAGTCAGATCGGGCGCTCCAGTCCTGTCAAAAGACAGAACTGGAAGTGGTGGAATTACAGTAGAGGTGCGATCACCAAACTCACAATTGCCATCACATTAATAAGAATGTTCATAGCTGGTCCAGAAGTGTCCTTAAACGGGTCACCCACTGTATCGCCAACAACGGTTGCTGCATGAGTGTCAGTACCCTTGCCACCAAAGTTGCCTTTCTCAACATACTTCTTAGCATTGTCCCAAGCGCCACCGGCATTTGCCATCATTAGTGCCATAAGAACGCAACCAAGTAAAGCGCCACCAAGCATACCGCCCAGAGCCGTCGGGCCAATACCGAAACCAACAACAACGGGTGCAGCAACAGCAATAACACCAGGCAAAATCATTTTCTTCAGAGCTGCAGTTGTTGCAATATCAACGCATTTAGCCGTATCCGGCTCTGCAGTGCCTTCCAATAGGCCGGGGATTTCACGAAATTGCCTTCTAATTTCCTGAATCATTTCAAAGGCAGCATCACCCACTGCAGTCATTGTGATTGCAGAAATTAAGAATGGAATCGTGCCACCAATAAATAAACCAATCAGAACTTCTGCGCTATTTAATGCAAGGTTGAAATTTGGATCTCCTGCGCTAATTGTTTCCACATAGGCAGTGATGATCGCGAGCGCCGCAAGTGCTGCAGCACCGATCGCAAAGCCTTTACCAATAGCAGCTGTGGTGTTGCCTAGTTCGTCGAGCGAATCGGTAATTTTACGAGTCTCTTCACCAAGGCCAGCCATTTCAGCAATACCGCCAGCGTTATCGGCGATAGGACCGTAAGCGTCGATTGCCATTGTCATGCCCACAGTTGCTAGCATACCAATTGCGGCGATACCAACACCGTAAAGACCGACGTACAAGTCGGCAACATAGATAATCAAACAGATCATTAACACTGGAATAACAACCGACTGCATGCCGATTGCTAAGCCTTTAATCATCACTGTTGCAGCACCTGTTTCACCAGCTGCAGCAATGTCTCTAATTGGTTTACCAGCAGTATAGTATTCAGTTACTAGACCAATGATAATACCGCCGACACTACCCATTAGTACAGCAGCCCATATGTCATTTGCAACATCGAGCTTGTCGATAAGGAAGTATGCAGTAATAATGAACAAAACAGCCGAACCAATCGTGCCAGTTCTGAGTGCAGATTCTGGTGATTTGTTAGAAGACATTTTCACCACAAGAATACCAATAATTGAGCAAATTAAACCGAGTGAAGCAAGCGCTAATGGCAGAAACATCAGCTCGGATTGATTGCCTCCCAGTTTGTCTAGTGCAATTGCTGACATAGTTGACGCAATTGCAATTGTTGCAATCATTGAGCCACAGTAGGATTCAAAAATATCAGAACCCATACCAGCTATATCACCAACATTATCACCAACATTATCGGCAATAACACCCGGGTTGCGTGGATCGTCTTCTGGAATGCCAGCTTCTAATTTGCCTACTAAGTCAGCACCAATATCGGCACTTTTAGTAAATATACCACCTCCAACACGAGAGAATAGCGCAACCACAGAAGCACCCATTGCAAATCCGTGTAGGGCTTCTGAGTGTGCTTCGCCGAAGAAGTAGTAAAGACCGCCCAAACCCAATAGACCGAGTGCGGCAACCGACAAGCCCATGACAGAGCCGCCAAAGAAAGCTACTTTAAGTGCAGCAGCACTGCCGTGATCGTGTGCAGCTTGAGTGGTTCTTACATTGGCAATGGTTGCCGTATTCATGCCGATGTAGCCGGCTGTTGCAGAGGTGAGAGCACCAACAACGAAGCAAAGTGCGCTCATCCAACCTAGGAATACATACATTAATACCAATAAAACTGCAGAAAACATGCTAAGCATTTTGTATTCACGCGCCATAAATACGGACGCACCAATTTGAATTTGCTCGCCAATTTTTTGTACTTTTCCGCTACCACCAGGTTGTTTTTTAATCCATTGGTAAATAACCATTACGATAAGCAGACCGAATACACCAAGTACTGGGGCTACTAAATTTGCATCAAAATTCATTTTTTCTCCTTTATCTTTTTAAAATGCAGGCGCTATCTTAACCCATCAACTTGGTGATGGGTTAATTATTATGCAAATAAGATTGAAATTAATTCATCTGATAAATTTAGGATATTCATGATATTTGTCGGTTTTTTTTCATAGGTTATGCTGCGCGCGATTAAATTATTGATTTAGGGGTTTAGATCCACAATTCTAAGTAGCTTATTTTGTAACGCTGGTATGATTCCAAAAGTTTACGAAAAACATAATATTTGCCAGCCTCGATGAATTCAACCAATTTAATCCAGAATTTCGGACGAAATTTAACCTTTAAGCCTAAGCATTTTTATTCGCCGGATAATGAAGCCGAGTTACTAGCAATTCTTCAAGACCATAAGAACGGTAAGATTCGAGTCGTGGGCTCATTGCATTCCTGGAGTAGCCTAGTCAAAACACAAAATGTGCTGATTGACATGCGTTGCTTTAACCGTGTTCAAGTTTTTGAAAATAATGGCAAAACACAAGTGAGAGTTGGCGCCGGCTGTCAAATCAAACACCTGTTAAAGGCACTCAATAAGCAAGGGCTAACTATTCCGTCGTTGGCCCTAATTACCGAACAAACAATTGCTGGCGCCACTGCAACAGGTACGCACGGCTCTGGAAAGCACAGCTTTTCTCATTATATTGAGTCGCTTAGAGTGGCTTGTTTTAAAGGCGATGAAAGCGTCGCACAGGTTGTAGAGGTTAGTGATGGAGTTGAGTTGCAAGCGGCTCGTTGCTCTCTTGGTTGTTTGGGCGTTATTGTGGAGATTACACTACCTTGTATACCGCAATACTTTGTTCAGGAAAAGGCCACATTTTGCGAAACAATAGAAGGTGTTCTTGTGCTGGAGAAAAAAGCACCTCTGCAGCAGTTTTTTCTCATGCCACATTCTTGGTTGTTTCTTGCGCAAGAGCGAGTTGTTTCCAGCGAGTGCCGTCGTCGTGGGCTGGCCGGCGTGTATCGCGTGTATTGGTTTCTTGTCATTGATTTAGGGATGCACCTGACATTGAAGTTATTTGCTTCAGTGCTAAAAAGTAAGAAATTAATACATTTCTTTTTTCGTAGGGTTGTCCCTTCTTTAATTTCCCCTCGTTGGGTGGTGACCGATCGAAGCGATCATGCGCTTGTGATGGAGCACGAATTGTTTAGGCATTTGGAGATTGAGTTGTTTGTGACAAGATCTAAGGTTTCTGCAGCAGCAAGTTTTGTCGCTGACATTTTGCAGTTTGCAGATGACGCCAACCATCAGTTATCACCTTCGACACATGAGAGATTACAGAAAGCCGATCTGCTTGATTCACTGGAGAGTATTAAAGGACAATTTACTCATCACTATCCCATCTGTTTTCGACGAATTTTGCCTGACGACACTCTTATATCAATGGCATCAGGTGAATCGGAAGATTGGTATTCAATAAGCTTTATTACTTACGTTGAACCAAGGGATAACTTCTATGCATTAGGCACCTTTCTGTCTAACAGTATGTTTGAATTATTTCAGGCACGCATACATTGGGGTAAGTGGTTTCCACAAACCGCTGAACAAATCAATCAACTGTATCCGAATCTTGAAGAATTTCGCAACGTTTGTCGGCAATTTGATCCGAAAGGCGTTTTTCGAAATCAATTTGTTGAAGATAAGCTGAGTTTAAAGTAAGACCCAATTAACGCCAATAAAAAAAACGAGCTAATTGTTGTCTAAAATAGAAATTTCGACTATATTTCTATGCATTTTAATAATTTCCAAAATTTTACTGATTTCCTCTAAAACAGACTTAAAAGCGCATTATTTTGATAATTATTGGCTTTATAAAGGCATTGTTTGACTCTTTCAATCATAATTGCAGTAGAATTGAAGTCCATTTCTATTTTTTAGATATATAATAACTTACGCTTAATGTTGTGTCTGGGTATTGAGTGTGTTCTTCATCTTCGTCTCCGACACATTTTCCATCCATAACATTAACTATTTAATTTAACTCAAAGGGTAAATAAAACAATGAATAAATCAGAACTAGTCGATGCAATAGCATCAGGTGCAAGTTTATCTAAGGCGGACGCAGCAAGAGCTTTAGACGCAACTACAACTGCAATTACAAATTCCTTGGCAAAGGGTGATAACGTACAATTAATAGGCTTTGGTAGCTTTGTTGTTAGGGATCGAGCAGCGCGTACAGGCCGTAACCCTCAAACAGGCGCAAGCATTCAAATTGCAGCATCAAAAGCAGTTGCTTTAAAAGCAGGCGCTGCGTTAAAGGCGGCAGTTAATAATTAACTGTTATTTTTAATTGAGCAAAAAGCACCTTCGGGTGCTTTTTTTATGGACTCAAAACGCCTTCATCAGTATTTTGTCACCAAAGCTACAGAAAAACCAAACACCCAAATCGAGTGACGAAATCATTATGTGGATTTAAATATTAATAGAGATGGTAAAAAGATATTATGATGCACTACTCATCGAAGCAAGCTTCGCATAAGGTGAGCATTTTGTTTTCACAATAGGACGAACAGTAAAAAATGACAAATCTAGAACAATCGAAATCATTACTTGTGCGCGCCTACAATTTAAAAGAGGGAGAGGCCAAACCGCTGTATCAAGATTGGGCAAACTCTTATGACGCTGATCTTGTGGATTCTTTGGGCTATGTTGGACCTGTACACGTAGCGGACATTGCCGACACTTATTGTACTAATGAAGATGCGCGAATTCTTGATGTGGGCTGTGGTACGGGGCTCGTTGCACAAAGGCTTTCTCAACTAGGTTATGAGCAGATTGATGGTCTCGATTTTTCCAAGGAAATGCTCGAGGTTGCTCGTAGTAAGGATATCTATGTTGATCTTATTAATGCCGATTTGACACAAACCCTTTCAATTAACACTTCTGTGTATGATTTAGTTGTATCTTGTGGCACATTTACCCACTCTCATGTTGGGCCAGAGGCATTTGATGAGCTTCTTAGAATTATTCGTCCCGGCGGTATTGTTTGTGTTTCGATTAATGCTGAAATATATGAGAGCAATGGTTTTTATAAAAAACTTAGTAACTTAGAATGTGCTGGCAAGATCTTGATTGAGAGTAAAGTAAAAATTCAGCTGACGGTTAATGAGCCTGTTGATGGTTTTGTTGTTGTATTTAAAAAGTTATAAGGTAGTTAAAAGGGTCTTGTACAGGTTCTTTGCAAAAACCTTTTTTACAAATCAGTGAATTTTTGGAAAAGTTTTCATAAAAAAAATATCGAAAATAATGCCCCAAGAAAGTCTCTCTTACCTACGGTAATTCATCTCCTCGAAATGCGCCCTTAAAACACCTATGATGAAGGGCAGCTTAATCTCATTTGTCTATTATTGACTTTTTTCAATAACACCCTTAAACACTGTTAATAAGTGTTACAATGAACTACAGTACATAAATTGAGTCTAAAAAAGATGGCGAATAGTAGAATCAAAAGCAAACTTCAAAAAGAACATTCAATCTTTAAAGGTGTCTGTTGGTCGGTGAGTTCATTGCGAATGCTGGACGAAACAGATAAGGAATCTCAGGCAATTAAGTCTGACAACAGAAAACCAAACAAAGGCACTAGGCTCTAGCAGATCACGCCTGTTTAATTCTGCCTTTAATTACAGGGTTTCGCCACCCTTGAGCCTTTTTATTCAATTACCACATGGTAGCCTGGCAGGGCATTTAATAATTGCTTGCCGTAGAATTTGGTTGTTAAACGATTATCGAATATCGTAATTTTTCCTGTATCGGTTTCGGTTCTAATGAGTCTGCCACAGGCTTGGATTAGTCTTAAAGAGGCGTCGGGTAGAGCAATTTCCATAAACGGGTTACGGCCCTGAGATTCTAGATAGGATTGGGTGGTTTTTTCAATTGGTGAAGTGGGTACGCTAAAACGCAATTTTGCGATCATTACATGATTGAGGTTGTCGCCTTTAAGATCAACACCTTCGGCAAAGCTGTCAAGACCAAAAATAACACTGCCTTTGCTTTGTCTGCGCAGCCCAATATGCTTTTCAAGAATGCGTTTTTTGCTGTATTCGCCTTGAATTAAGAGAGAGCAATCTAGGGATTGCTCAACTAAATCTGCCACCATTTGCATTTGGTTATTTGACGCAAATATAACTAGAGTGCCCAGTTCTTGATTAATGCGTTTTTTCAGCTCTTTAGCTAACTCTTGCGTATGCTCAAAGGCTTGCGTTGGGTTCGATTTCATTTTAGCAACAATAAAATCAACCGATTGATGGTCAAATGGCGATGCTAGTCGTAAGTATTTATTGTCTTTTTCCTTTAGGCCCAATTGTTGATTTAGACGATCAAAGCTACCGAGTGCGGTGAGTGTTGCCGAAGTGAGAACAACCCCAGCAGCCTTTGACCAAATAAGAGTATCTAGATGGTTAGAGACGTCAATTTTTGCGGAATTTAAATGGTAGTTTGTTTTTTTATTGGCCATAATGGATTTTTCAATCCAGTGACTAGGCGGTGGCTTGTCAGGGTTGGTGCTTTGTGTAAATGCACCAAGTAAGGAAACGATTGATGAAAGATTTTGCTCGTTTTGACCGATGATATTGTTTAAATTATCTAGGGTCGCTTGTTCTTGATGATTGCTTTTGCAAAAAGCTTGCCAATCGTCTTTTTTCTCAGAAAAATCAGCATAGGCAGTACTTATGCTGATGGCTAAGTTTTGTGCGCTATTCATGATTACGTCGTCAACACCTGTCAAACCAAACAGATGAATATCATCGGCATAATCAAGTTCAGATAGTGGCGCATTCAATTCTGATGACAGAGTGTCAATTGCATCAATTCTGCTCTCAACGCTGTCCTGATGAGTGATTTTGCATATTTGATCCATCGCACTTTGTGCTTGACGAATCGATGTTTTTATAAAATCAATACTGGCGCTTTGTGAAAAATGAGACAGTGCTTTTGGGGCAAAATGATGCGCCTCATCGAAGACAAAAATACAATCTTCAACGTCTGGCAGTATAGAGTTTCCGCTAAAAATATCCGCGAGAACAAGGTCGTGATTAGCAATGATAACATCGGCTTGTGCAACTTTTTTTCGAGCTTTAAAAAAGGCACAGTCGTTATAGAATTCGCAGTTTTTTGCTGTGCAAGTAAAACGATTGCAAGCAACCTTTTGCCACAATGAAGACTCAGGAGGAGTTTCTAAGTCATCTATCTCACCACTCCAGCGCTTGGAAGTGTAATCTTCGGTCATTTCACCGAGTTGATCTATCTGACTTTTACTCGGCGGCGCATCCCAAAGCAAGGCGTCTTCAAACAATGACTGGGTATCAGTGTTGTCTTCGGTTAGGTTGATTAAGTTGCGTATACAAACATAACGAGAGCGACCTTTGGCCAAAGCGTAGTCGAAGGGTGTTGTAGAATATTTTTGCGCCTCAATAATATCTTTATTGAGCAATTGTTCTTGAAGGGCCACGTTTGCACTTGCGATAACTAATTTTTTGTCATTTGCTTTTGCAATGGGTAGGGTAGCAATCAAGTAGGCCATTGTTTTACCGGTACCTGTTGGTGCCTCCACACAGAGAATAGGGTTTGAGTCGGAGTATTCGCCAGTTAAGGTTTTGGCGATTTCGGCTATCATTCGATTCTGCGAAGAGCGATTACTATAGCCTGGAAGTTGTTTTTTAGCCGCTTCAAATGAAGCGCGAATTTCAGCTTTAAGCGCCTCAGTTAGCATACTGAATTTATGAGGTGCGTTTTAACGATAACTCACAAAGAAGTCCTAGTGCAGAGCGATAGTTGGATTCAGGGAGTGCGTTCAAAGCATCCGTCGCTTTTTGCGACTCACTCTCTGCTGCGCCTCGTGTAAAGTCAAAAGCATTGACTCTAACAAGAATGTTTATAATATCGTCAATATTCGAAGTATCTGCAGACTCAATAGCGTCTCTTAGCATGGCGTGTTCTGCGCCCGAAGTTTGCTCTAATGCATAAATCATCGGCAAAGTGGTTTTGCCCTCAGCAAGATCGTCACCGACTTCCTTGCCCATGGTTTCAGAATCTGATTCGTAATCCAACACGTCATCAATAATTTGAAATGCATTGCCTAAGTGAAGGCCAAATTGCCCAAGCGTATCGATTGTTTCACTTTTGGAATTTGAAAGCATGCCACCAATTTTGCAAGCAGCTTCAAATAAGCACGCAGTTTTGCGTTCAATAACGGTGAAATATTGCTCTTGAGTAACATCGGCATTCTTAATATTAAGTAATTGCAATACTTCGCCTTGAGCAATGTTGTTTGTTGCTTCAGAAAGCAGTCGCATAATGGCCATTGAATCGGGCTCGACCATAATTTCAAAAGCCCGAGAATATAGAAAATCACCCACCAATACACTGGCTGCATTACCCCAGAGTTCGTTAGCAGTTTCTTGACCTCTGCGTGTTGCTGACTCGTCAACCACATCATCGTGCAAAAGGGTTGCGGTATGAATCAGTTCAATGACGACAGCCATCGCATGATGATGCTCGCCTTGATAGTTTGTCACGCGAGCGCAAAGTAATAACAGCAAGGGGCGTAAGCGTTTTCCACCAGACGAAATAATATAGTGACTCATTTGGTTAATGAGGGCAACGTCTGAGTTGAGGCGATCGATTAAAATCTCATCCGTTTTCGCTAAATCGGCTTGCATGAGCGTTTGAATTTGGCTGAAATTTTGCATAAGGCGCTATTTTAGCCGACTTGCTAGAAGATATACTTCTTTAGATCTTGGACGCGAAGCCTTTGGTTTGCGAATAATGACTTTTTTAAATGCAGCTCTAGCGTTTTTTACGTAAGCATCAAAACCATCACCCTGGAAGAGTTTAACCAAAAAGTGACCATTTTTTGCCAAGGTTTTGATGGCCATATCAAGCGCTAATTCGCTCAAGTACATCGACTTTGGTTGATCCACAGAGAGTTGTCCACTCATGTTAGGCGCCATGTCAGAGAGAACCACATCCATCTTTTCACCCTTTGTCAGTTCCAAAAGGGCGTCATAAACATCGTTTTCAGTGAAGTCGCCTTGAAGAAAATCAACACCAGGGATTTCTTCGATGGCTAATATATCGCTCGCAATTACCTGACCTTTCGAGCCTACCGATTTAAAAGCAACTTGCGACCAACCGCCGGGCGCAGCACCCAGATCCAGAACTTTATCGCCACCACGGATAATTTTGTCTTTTTCAATTACCTCGAGCAGTTTGTACGCAGCTCGACATCGGTAGCCTTCTTTTTGCGCTTTTATTACGTACTCGTCGTTTTTATGTTCTTGTATCCAGCGACGAGAGCTGCCTTTTTTTGCCATGTGTGGTTTTATACTATTGAATCCTCGTATTTTATAGGGCTAGATGATAATTGGTTTATTTTTAAAGGGCTTTAATTTAGTTCAAGCAATGTTGTTGTTATACGGGATAATGGCACTCAAATTTTGTATAGATACCACTTAGATGACTGATAAATTAAGAAATATTGCTATTATTGCCCATGTTGACCACGGTAAGACTACTTTAGTTGACAAATTACTCTCGCAATCGGATACCTTTGATGAGCGTTTTCAAGCGACCGATAGAATGATGGATTCTAACGACCTTGAAAAAGAGCGTGGCATTACTATTAGTTCTAAAAATACAGCCATTAAATGGGGTGATTATCGTATTAATATTGTTGATACTCCAGGACACGCCGATTTTGGTGGTGAAGTAGAGCGCGTACTCTCAATGGTGGACAGCGTTTTGCTACTGGTAGATGCAGTAGATGGCCCAATGCCACAAACGCGCTTTGTGACCAAAAAAGCTTTCGAACAAGGCCTTAATCCAATTGTTGTTATAAATAAAATTGACAGACCGAGCGCAAGGCCAGATTGGGTAATTGACCAAGTATTTGATCTTTTTGACCAATTAGATGCCACTGAGGAGCAATTAGATTTTCCAGTAATTTATGCCTCTGCTCTTGGTGGTTATGCTTCTGAGGACGATAGCGTTAGAGAGGGTGATATGACACCTATGTTTGAAACAATTGTCAAAAACGCCCCCGCACCAGATGTTGATATTAATGGTTCGTTCCAAATGCAAGTAACCACTCTTGACTACTCGTCTTTCGTAGGCGCGATTGGCATTGGTCGCATTACACGAGGGATTGCAAAAAAAGGTATGCAAGTAACATTGGTTAAACCAGATGGCACAAAACGCAATGTTAAAATGGCTCAGCTATTGGGCTTTCATGGTCTTGAGCGCAACGAAGTAGACAGCGCAAATGCGGGCGATATTGTTGGTGTTGTGGGTATTGAAAATATCTCAATTTCAGATACCATTTGTGATCCAAGCGCCATTGATCCCTTGCCTGCGCTGAGCGTTGATGAGCCAACAGTGAGCATGGCATTTAAAGTCAACGACTCGCCTTTTGCAGGACTTGATGGCAAATACATTACCTCAAGAAACATCAGAGATCGCTTAGACAAAGAGCTTATTTATAACGTTGCTTTAAGGGTTGAAAATACTGCTGATCCTTCAGAATTTATTGTCTCTGGACGAGGTGAGTTGCATTTATCCATTTTAATTGAAATTATGCGTCGAGAAGGATTTGAGCTCGGTGTGGGTCGGCCTCAAGTAATTTTAAAAGAGATTGATGGTGTGGTTTGTGAGCCCTTTGAAGATCTAACAGTGGATGTTGAATCTCAACATCAGGGCACTGTCATGGAGCGATTGGGCGAGCGTAAGGCGGAATTATCAAACATGGTGCCGGATGGCAAGGGCCGAGTAAAGCTTGACTTTGTTATTCCTGCTCGTGGTTTGATCGGCTTTAGAACAGAGTTTTTAACGGCTACAACAGGCACAGGCTTGATGTATTCAACCTTTGATTCATATCGTCCTCAGAAAGAAGGCAAAATTGGTCAAAGAAGCAACGGCTCTTTAATTTCAATGAATCAGGGCAAGTCAGTGGCTTATGCGATTTTCAATCTGCAAAAAAGTGGCAAGTTTTTCGTTGGCCCTGGTGTAGATATTTATGAAGGCATGGTGGTTGGCATCAATACACGTGATAAGGATTTAGTCATTAACGTGATGAAAGGCAAGCAGTTAACGAATGTTCGTGCATCGGGCACTGATGAGGCTGTTGCTTTAACACCAGCAATTAAATTAGATCTTGAGCAAGCATTAGAGTTTATCGACGATGACGAGTTGGTAGAAGTAACACCTCATAGTATTCGAATTCGCAAAAGGTTACTAACAGAAAATCTGAGAAAGCGTGCTAAAGTTAGCTAGTTAAGGCTCAAATTAAGTCTCAACTCAGTAATTTTTCTGTAACATAAAAAACACACTATTCTGGAGTCCTGATGGATTCGTTTCTTAATTTTTTTGCTCGTCAAAAAAAGTTTGCTTTAGTATTTACGTTATCGGTTATCGCCGTTGGTTTATTAACTTTGCAAGATATACGCCGCGATATGTTTCCGGTAGTAGATTTTGAGGTTATGAGCATCACCACCGGCTATCCGAGCGCGTCCCCAGAGGATGTGGAAAAAAGCGTGACTGATGTTGTTGAGAGTGCACTCAATAATCTTGATGGTATAGACAGTTTTAAATCTTCTTCTAGGGAGGGTGTCTCCAGTGTGATTGTCACACTGTCCCAAGAAATCGACGATATTCAAACACTAAAGGCCGACATTCGAAGCGCAATGAGTGGCCTGTCTTTACCGGATGAGGTTGATGACCCACAAGTGATTGATTGGAATACTGCGCAATTTCCAATTATCCAAATAAATATTGATGGCTCCAAGATTGATTATGACAAAGCCAAATCAATTACCGACGAACTAGAAAAGCACCTTGGGATTATTAAGGGTGTCGCTAAAGTTGAGAAGAAAGGCTATTTAGATAGCGAAATTCAAATTCGCTTAAACGCTGAGAAATTGAATCAATATCAGATTTCTCCAGAACAAGTCAGGAATGCAATCTCCAGTCGCAACGCGCGCTTCACTGTAGGAGACAACAATGCCGGTGATCAACGGAAAAATATTGTCATTTTGACCGAGTATGAGAATATTGAGGAGATTGAAAATGTCGTTATTAAGTCAAGCTTTGGCGGCCCTGTTATAAGAGTGAAAGATGTTGCTCGTATTGAAATGGGTAGTGAACAAGAGAGTGACATTATTAGGGTTAATGGTACGAAGGGCTTTGTCCTAAGTGTTAAAAAGCAAAAACACGCTGATGTTATCCGCACAGTGGATTTGGTGAGAGAAAAGGTAGAAGAATTACAAACCACTTATCCTGAGGAGTTGCGAATTTTCTTTACCCACGATCAATCGGCGGTTGTCAGAAATCGACTCGATATTGTCACAAAAAACGGCATTGTCGGCTTGGTATTGGTGTTAATTGTTCTTGGCGCTTTTCTTTCATTCAAGACCGCTTTTTGGGTGGCGGTGAGTTTGCCAGTTAGCTTGTTGGGCACAGTGGCACTTTTGGGTGTTGCTGGCGAGACCATTAACTTGGTTTCCTTAGCGGCGATGATTTTGGTGCTTGGTATTGTGGTGGATGACAGTATTATTATTGCTGAGAGTATTCACCACTATAAGGTCAAGAGTGGCAATGTATACGACAATGTAGTGACTGGCTTTAAGCGTGTCATTCTGCCGGTTATAACCACCATTCTTACCTCTATTTTGGCCATGTCTTCAATGTTCTTGATGACCGGTACGATGGGTAAGTTTATTTATCTTATTCCGATTGTGGTTATTTTTGCGTTGAGTTTCTCATTCTTAGAGGTGAGTTTGGCTCTTCCTGCGCATTTGGCGGGCATTAAATCCGAAAAGCAAAAAATCTGGTTTCAACCATTTGAAAATTGGTTTGAAGAAAAATTAATCAAAGTGCTTGCTTGGCGTTATTGGGTGGTGGCATTTTTTAGTGCCTTATTTGGGTTCTCGCTTTGGTTTGCCATTGTGCATATGCCATTTACTTTATTCCCTGCGCAGGGTTCTGATGCGATTCATGGCTTTCTTGAAGCGCCAACAGGAAGCTCGGCCAGCTATACGGAAAAGTTGGTTGCAGAAGTTGAGGATATTATTTTTATAGAGGCCGGCAACGATCTAAATTACCTCACCAGTGATATCGGTAGCTGGTTTACCAATCAAGCACAGTTAACTATTTCCTTGACCCCTTCCAGCGGGCGCAATCGTAGCGCTCAAGAGATTGTTGAGTTAATTGAGGCGCAAGTGGAAAAAATAGAGGGCATTGAAGCACACTTTAATGTTGAACGTCCGGGGCCACCTAGCGGAGACGATATTGACATTAATCTTGTGAGTAGCAACAACACGCAAAGGTTGGCCGCTGCCAATGCCGTTGAAAGCATTCTTGAGTCGCTTAAAGGTGTGTCTAGTATTGAGAGAAACGATAAAGCGGGCAAGGCGCGTATCGAAACGGTACTGGATTTTGATGCGATGTCAGAACTTGGTATTGATTACATGCAAGTGTATCGCCATTTGAGATTGATTTATTCTGGCCTAGATGTGACTAATGTTCGTTTTGATGAAAAAGAAACCAATGTCCGGCTTTATTTGGGTGAGAAAGACTTTTCTGAGGCGTTTATAGCCGAAACTAAGGTGATGAACAACCAAGGTAGGCTGATTTCGATGAGCCAGTTTTCAACGATTCGAGAGATAGTTGGCGAGCCCGACCTGAATCATTTTGATGGTGAGCGCTCTATCTCAATTACTGCTAGCGCAGAAGATGGCGTGGTCACGCCTCAAGGGGTGATGGAAAAAGTGATAGCTCAACTGAATATTTCGAATAATTTTCCAGAGGTTCGTTTAATAAGTAAAGGAGGGGCGGAAGAAATGACCGAGTCAATGGACAGCTTCCGTAACGCCTTTATTATGTCAATCTTCGGTGTATTTTTATTGCTAATGTTGTTATTTAATTCTTGGTCGCAACCAATGTTGGTGATTTCCAGTATCCCTTTCTCACTCATTGGCGTGATTTGGGCGTTCTATTTTCACGGTGAAACACTCAGCTTTTTTGCGGTCATGGGCTCTTTGGCGCTGATTGGCGTGATTGTCAATGACTCTTTGGTGATGGTTAGCCATCTTAATTTTATTAAGGCTAAAAAAGAGCTCACTGAAAAAACCTTTCACTGGATCGCTAAAGGCTCAAAGGATCGCCTCAGAGCAGTGGTGTTAACCAGTTTAACAACGCTAGCCGGTGTATTGCCTTTGGCCTACGGCCTTGGCGGTATCGATTATTTATTGCAGCCAATGGTGCTGGCTTTGGGCTATGGATTGCTTTTTGGGACGGTAATGACACTGATTCTTTTGCCATGCCTGTATTCAATGAATTATGATTTTATTCATTGGTTACACAGAACCAAACAAAAGCGACTTGCTAGAGCGAGTTAACTCCATTTCTACTCTTCCACAACTTATTTCGATTTACCTAAAATACTTATACAATAAATAATACTGTACAATTATTAATTATATAATTTAATTAACATATCCATCTGGGCAGCTATGAATTCTTTTTTGAATTTTTTTGTGAGACAAAAAAAACTTGCACTAGCATTTTCCTTGTCTTTTATAGTTATAGGTCTACTTACATTTCAGGAAATTCAAAGAGATCAGTTTCCGCCTATTGATTTTGAAGTGATGTCAGTTACTACAGCATTTCCAGGAGCATCTCCTGAAGATGTGGAAAAGAGCGTCACAAACAAAATTGAAAATGAGCTTCTCAATGTCAATGGAATAGAAAGACTTACCTCGTCGTCGAGGGAGGGTCTATCAAGCATTATTGTGACAATCGCACAAGATGTAAATGATGTTGTAACGGTAAAAAATGATATTCGCAATGCGGTCAATAGAGTTGGAGGATTGCCAGAAGAGGTTACCGAACTACCTAGAGTTGTTGATTTTAATATTATGGAAATACCGATTATAGACATCAATGTTGATGGCTCCATGATTGACTATGAATATGCTAAGCAGATTGTTGACGGCCTTGAGAAGGCCCTATCTATGGTGAAGGGTGTGTCCAGGGTGAATAAAAATGGATATCTAAAAAGTGAGATTCAAATCAAAGTGAACTTTGAGAAGTTAACCCAATACAATCTTTCAATAGATCAAGTTAGATCTGCAATTTCATCAAGAAATGCTAGATTTACTTTGGGAGATAACAACCAAGAAAATGATAAAAAGAACATTGTAATTCTTTCTGAATATGAGAATATTGAAGAACTTAAAAACACGGTCATAAAAAAAGCTTTTTCTGGTCCAGAAGTAAGACTCAGAGATTTAGCAGAAGTAAGTGTTGGTTCTGCTGAAGAGACCTCAATAACGAGAGTAAATGGAACCAAAGGTTTTATTTTAAGCGTCCTTAAGCAAGAGCAGGCTGATATTATTAGAACCGTTGAAAGAGTTAAAAAAAGAGTAAATGAATTAAAGGAAAATTATCCAAACGATCTAACCATCTTTTTTACTCAAGATCGATCTATTTCAGTTGAGAATCGCCTAAATATCATTACAAATAACGCTTATATTGGACTTGCTTTAGTTCTTGTTGTTTTGGGACTTTTCTTGTCTGTAAAGACAGCTTTTTGGGTGGCTGTTAGTCTGCCAGTTTCTCTTCTAGGAACTATTGGGTTACTCGGTTTGGCTGGAGAGACAATCAATCTCATTTCATTGTCCGGCATGATTTTAGTGCTGGGTATTGTGGTGGATGATAGTATTGTTGTTGCTGAGAGTATTCATCATTACAAATCACGTACGGGCGACGTTTATGCTAATGTCATAGAGGGCTTTAAAAGGGTCATATTACCTGTTACAGCAACAATTGTAACTACAATATTGGTGATGTCATCAATGTTTTTAATGACAGGCACAATGGGGAAATTTATATACGTTCTCCCGATTGTGGTTATTTTTGCATTATTATTGTCTTTTCTAGAGGTTACTTTTGCTTTGCCGGCCCATTTAGCCAATAAAAAACAAGAGAAGCAAAAAACTTGGTTTATTCCATTTGAAAACTGGTTTCAGAAAAAAATACACCGCATCCTTGCCTATAGATATTGGGTTGTTGGTGTTTTTTTAGGCTTGTTTGCTTTTTCAATGTGGTTCGGGGTAACTCAAGTGCCGTTAAACCTTTTCCCCTCAAGAGGCGCGGATACGATTTATGTAAATATTGAAACGCCGAATGGTAGTTCAGCTGGCGCTACAGAAGAGGTTGTGATGAAGGTTGAGCAAATTATCTTGAGTAAAGCTGGCAAAGATCTTAGCTCTCTAACAAGTAATATTGGAAGTTATTTTACCAATGTTGGGAATTTAACAATTGTTTTGACACCGACAAGCGAAAGAGAGGTTGATGCTGAAGATTTGGCTAAGGCTTTAGAATTCGCTACAGCTGATGTTGAGGGTGCTGAAACTATCAACTTTAGTGTTTTAAGACCCGGTCCTCCGACCGGGGAAGATATTGAAATTAATTTAGTTGGCGATAACGATCTGCAAAGGTTTGGCGCAGCTGATCAACTAACTAGAATTTTATCCAATATCAATGGAGTTGATAATATATCTAGAGACGATGAGGTTGGCAAAGATCGCATTGAGGTGGTTCTTGATTTTGAAAAAATGGCAGAATTGAATGTGAGTTATTCACAGGTATACCGCCATTTACGCACCGTGTATTCAGGCTCATTTGTGACAACCGTTACCTTCAATGGAAGTGAACAGGATGTAAGAATATATGCAGGAAATGGAGATTTTTCCGAGCTATTTCTGGAATCCGCAAAAATATTGAACAACCAGGGGATGCAGATAATGATAAACCAGTTTGTCAGCGTGCAAAAGATTGGCGGTGAGCCGGATTACAATCATTATGATGGTGAGCGCTCTGTCCAGATATCTGCTGCCGTTGATGATGACATTAACACGCCCCAGGGGGTTTTAGAGATGGCGATTGATCAGCTTAATGTTGAAAAGAACTTTCCTCAAGTTAGGTTGATATCAGCAGGTGGGGCGCAAGAAGTTTTAGAGTCCTTGGCTAGTTTTCAAAAAGCGTTTGCCTTTTCAATATTAGGGGTGTTTTTGATTCTTTCGCTGCTTTTCAACTCTTACTCTCAGCCTTTGTTAGTCTTGGCCAGTGTTCCGTTTTCTCTAATTGGAGTAGTTTGGTCTTTCTATTTTCACGGAGAGCCGCTTAGCTTCTTTGCATTACTGGGTTCATTGGCTTTAATTGGAGTGATTGTAAATGACTCGCTGGTAATGGTTAGTCATTTAAACTATATTAAGCAAAAAAAATCAGAAGTTGAGGAGAAGTTTGCGTGGATTGCAAGGGGATCAAGAGATCGTTTAAGGGCGGTTGTTCTAACAAGTTTAACAACGTTATGCGGTGTTATGCCATTGGCCTATGGAGTGGGAGGTGTTGATTATTTCTTGCAACCGATGGTTTTGGCTTTAGGGTACGGCTTGTTATTCGGAACAATTACAACCCTTATTCTTCTACCTTGCCTGTATTCAATGAACTACGATTTTATTAATTGGCTGGGCAGGATCAAAGGGAGGCGACTGGGCAAGGCGAGTTAATCTCTACTTGTTTTTCAGGGCTTGACGAATCAACTCTTCAGTGGAAAGCGTTTGATCTTCAATGGCGCTAATCATCTTGTTGGCTTCTTTGTTTTTGAATCCTAGAGATTGTAGAGCTTCCAAAGCTTTTTTGGCGTTTGGATTGTTATTACCTTGAATGTAACTTGCGCTAAACACTGCGTTTGAGAATTCCACTTTATCTAGCCTGTCTTTTAGTTCAACAATAAGCTTGAGAGCGGTTTTTTTGCCGATTCCTGGGGTTTTTGCTAATAGGTCGGCGTCTTCATTGCCTATACACTCAACAAGCGAACCAACGGTTAAATGCGAGAGAATTGCAAGAGCGACTTTTGGGCCAACGCCGTTGACTCGAATAAGCTCTCTAAAAAGGCTTTTTTCGTCTTTGCTGATAAAGCCAAACAGGGTGTGGGAATCTTCTTTAACACTTAGGTGGGTGTAAAGTAATACTTGTGTGTCAGTACTGCCCAATTGGTAAAAAGTCGACATTGGGCAGAGTATTGCGTAGCCAATACCGGCCACCTCCACAACAACTTCTGGAGGATTTTTACTTAAAATTTGACCACAAAGCTGTGCAATCATAACCAAGGATGCTGTTTGAAGTACCCAGTTTCAAAACTGCGAATTTCATCTTCATACTGAAGGGTAAGGTCAATATCATCAAGGCCATTTAGTAGTCTTCTTTTGCGCTCGCCGTCCACTTCGAAAGTGTAAGTGTTGGAATTGGTAGAAACACTTTGCTGCTCTAGGTCGATAACAATTTCATCTTCATATCCAAACAAGTCATCGACAATCTCGTTGCTTAAAACGATTGGCAGCAAGCCATTTTTAAAGCAATTGTTATAAAAAATATCGGCAAAACTTGGTGCGATAATTACCTTAAAGCCGAAATCTTCAAGCGCCCAAGGGGCGTGTTCACGTGAAGACCCGCAGCCAAAATTCTCTCGAGCAAGTAAAATTTGCGCGCCTGTGTATTTAGGGTTGTTAAGCACAAAGTCAGGATTTAGTGGGCGTTTTGAATTGTCCATACCGACTTCACCGTGATCGAGATAACGCCATTCATCAAAAAGATTGGGGCCAAAGCCCGAGCGTTTAATCGACTTTAGAAATTGCTTTGGAATGATAGCATCGGTATCGATATTAGCGCGATCAAGTGGTGCCGCAATAGAGTGTATTGTAGTGAATGCTTGCATCAGTTAACTCCAGAAAAATGGCCGGCGATAGCACTCGCTGCAGCAATTGCAGGACTGACAAGATGCGTGAAAGAGCCTTGACCTTGACGGCCCTCAAAGTTTCTATTTGAAGTGCTAGCACAACGCTCACCGACTTCGAGTTTGTCAGCATTCATTGCTAGACACATAGAACACCCTGGTTCGCGCCACTCAAAACCGGCGTCGGTAAAGATGGTGTCCAAACCTTCTTTTTCAGCTTGCTGTTTAATCAAACCTGAACCGGGAACAACAAGCGCTAATTTGATGTTGTCTGCAATTTTATTTCCTTTAGCAACGGCGGCGGCTGCGCGTAAATCTTCAATACGGGAATTAGTGCAAGAACCAATAAAAACTTTATCAATTTCGATAGATTTAATCGGTGTGTTTGGTTCTAGATGAATATATCTTAGTGCATTGCGAATGCTTTCTGCCTTGACAGGATCAATCTCTTTGCTTGGATCTGGAACTGAGCCATTAATGTCAATCACCATTTCAGGCGAGGTTCCCCAAGTCACTTGCAGTTCGATATCTTTTGCATCAATTGTAACAATCTTGTCGAACACCGCGCCATCATCACTGTGTAGTGTTTGCCAGTAATCAACGGCCTTTTTCCAGTTTTCACCTTTTGGTGAAAATGGCCTGCCCTCAACATAATCAATGGTTTTTTGATCAACGGCAATCATACCAACACGAGCACCTGCTTCAATGGCCATATTGCAAAGTGTCATTCTGCCTTCAATCGATAAATCTTCAATCGCAGAGCCAGCAAATTCAATGGCATAACCTGTGCCACCAGCCGTACCAATTTGGCCAATGATGTAGAGCGCAATATCTTTAGCGCTGACGTGTGGATTGAGCGCGCCATTGACTTCAATTTTGAGATTTTTTGACTTAGATTGCCACAGACAGCCTGTTGCTAAAACATGCTCCACTTCTGATGTGCCAATACCAAAGGCCATCGCCCCCAATGCGCCGTGTGTAGAAGTGTGTGAGTCGCCACAAACAATACTCATACCCGGCAAAGTTGCCCCTTGCTCAGGCCCAATAACATGAACAATGCCTTGACGAATGTCATTCATTGGGATTTCATTGATCTCAAATTCTGCGCAATTCTTACCCAATGTTTCGACTTGCAGTCTAGAAATCGGGTCTTCAATACCACTCACGCCACTAGAGCGCTCAGTGGTTGGTACGTTATGATCGGGCACGGCCAAATTAGCCTCTGTGCGCCACGGTTTTCTATTGGCGAGCGCAAGACCTTCGAAGGCTTGAGGCGAAGTGACTTCGTGAATAAGTTGGAGATCAATATAAATCAGAGTAGCGCCGTCTTGCTCGCGCACGATATGCGCACTCATTAGCTTGTCGTAGAGCGTTTGTGCCATGGTAAATCGTTATTAATTGTAAAATAAACCATTTTATATCAAGAATGAGATATGTGCGGAATATGTGGTCAGTTACGCTTTGATGGTGAGGAGGTTAAAACCGATACTTTAATTACAATGATGGCCAAAATTGCCAGACGTGGACCTGATTCAAAAGGCCAATGGGTTAAGGGTGGTGTCGGCTTCGGTCATCAGCGGTTAAGTGTGATTGATCTCTCTTCTCATGGTGCTCAGCCCATGGCGGATGATGCACTAGACTTAACACTGGTTTTTAATGGTACGATTTATAACTACCAGGCCTTACGCCAAAAACTGATTGGCAAGGGTTATCGGTTCTTCTCCCATTCGGACACTGAAGTTATTTTGAAGGCTTATCACCACTGGGGTGAAGGGTGCGTCACACATTTGGACGGTATGTTTGCCTTTGCGATTTGGGATCAAACTAAGCAACAATTGTTTATTGCTCGTGATCGTATGGGCATTAAACCGTTTTATTACAGTCTCAGCGACAAAGCAATTACTTTTGCCTCCAACACGCAAGCGCTGTTAACTCAAAATATCGACAAAAGCATTAACCCGATTGCCTTGCAGCAGCAGTTATCGCTTCACGGCGTTGTGCCGGCGCCGAATACGATTATCAGCGGCATTCGCAAGGTGAAGCCAGCAACGACAATTACCATTAATAAAGGTGGAAAATTTGTCGAAAAAACCTATTGGCAGCCAATAGCTCGGCGTCCAATAGAGAAATTAAGCGATAGAGAATACATTGAAAAAACGCACGAATTATTAACAGAGGCTGTAATGAAAAGAATGCAAGCCGCCGATGTGCCTATTGGCGTGCTACTGTCTGGTGGTCTTGATTCTTCTCTGTTGGTGGGTTTGTTGGATGAGGCGGGGCATCAGGATATACGTACATTCTCGATTGGTTTTGAAGACATTGATGACGAGGTCGGTAGTGAGTTTGAGTACTCCGATCAAATTGTCGAAAAATTTAATACGCGACATGAAAAATACATCGTCAGTAATGCAGAGGTCTTGCCAAGATTATCACAGGCGGTGGCCAATATGGCCGAACCTATGGTGGGACAAGATGCTGTGGCTTTTTATTTGCTCTCAGAGCAAGTGTCAAAACATATTAAGGTGGTGTTGTCGGGCCAAGGTGCTGACGAGGCATTTGCCGGTTATTTTTGGTATCCAAGAATGGCGGCCGAGCAGGGCGATGAAATTAGTCGCTTTTCCAAACATTATGTTGACAGGCCGCATGAGGATTTTCTGAATACGGTGAACAAACAATATCACGGTGAAAACCATACTCACGACTGGCTCAATAAAGAGTTCTTAAAATCGGGTGCAGATACCTTTATGGATAAAGTGTTTCGTACCGATATCACTCGATTAATTGTTGACGATCCGGTGAAGCGAGTGGACAACATGACGATGGCCTGGGGTTTAGAGGCGCGCGTGCCATTTATGGACAC
>CAJXHL010000021.1 GCA_913054335.1 uncultured Gammaproteobacteria bacterium
CTCAATAATAGCTTCCGCTACCCAGTCACAATCGGCAAGCTTGTCAAAGTCGTCTTGAGTGTTGCCAATATAAATGAGTGCCTCGGCCTCCTCGCTGATAAGCCCTGGCATTTCGGGGTTTTTAAGGCGCTCTAACCCTCTACGAGCAAGGGCGTTTACATCATCATTGTCGCTTGGTAAATCAAGCAATATTACTTCAATTCCAGCATTTGCTACTTGGCCTGCGATGCCAGCACCCATTGTGCCGGCTCCAATAACACCAACTTTCTTAATTTTTTTGGTCATTGTGCGTATAAATCCTGTTTAATTCGTGTGTTCGATGATAAAAGCCTTAATTGCGTCAAGTGTTCTTTTGGGTGATTCAATTGGAAGAAAGTGCCCGCTATCATCAATTTGAGACACATTAGCGCCCAAACGAGCCGCCAATTCTAGGCCAAACCTACATGGTGTCATTTTGTCTTCAGATGCCAGGATAACGTTTGTAGGACAGTTTAGCTTGTTAAGCGCCGCGTTGCTCGCCGCGTAATTACGACAGGCCTTAAGATCAATCGCCAATGGATTGTCTGACATTATTTGTCGACCGATAGCAATAGGCTGCATGCCGGGCACTGCGCTAACCCCTAGTTGTGTTTTTGAGCCAAAGCCCCACTTGAGCATGAGGTCTGCACCAACTGAGGCAGAGGATTCAGCCATTACGATTAAGTCTTCATTAACAGGTATAGACTCCGCACTTGCAACGGCAGTTAGTGTTTTTAAGCGACTGTCTAGGCGGCTGGCAGCTTCAAGGGCTATGAGAAATCCCGATGAGTGGCCGATTAAATGAATGGAGTCAACACCAGCCGAATCGAGGGCTGCAACTAGCCACTTTCCCATTGCCTCTATTGAATCTAGAGGCACACCTGCAGACAGACTATGGCCAGGAAGGTCTGGGGCAAAAACCGAGTAACCGTGAAAAGCAAACCACCTTGTTTGTAACGTCCAAAACCTATGATCAAGGCCGCTGCCATGCACAAAAACAACGGTTGGCTTGCTGTTGTCAAAAACCTGACCGCCAGTTGCAACAAAGGCTTTTTCATTGTTTACCATTAGGATCATTTCAAAAGCCTTTCTACCGCTTTCAGGCCGCCCTTGAAATCCTTAATAATGTCAGCAATATTCTCAATACCAACAGAAACCCGGATCAGGTCTGGACTCGTGCCAGTTGCTTTCATTTCTTCATCGCTTAAACGAGAATGTGTTGTGCTAGCGGGGTGTAGTACAAGCGTCCTAGAGTCCCCCACATTGGCGAGATTAGAGGATAGAACTAATGCGTCCATGAACGCACCGCCCCCATCGCGTCCACCCTTTACACCAAAACACAGTATGGAGCCTGCGCCCTTTGGAAATAACCGTTCAGCAACTCTGTGTGTGGGATTGTCAGGCAAGTCGGGGTGATTAACCCAGATTACCAGCCCCTGCTTAAGCAGCCAACGGGTTAATTGCTTGGCGTTTTCAACATGTTGCTGCATTCTTAGACTAAGTGTTTCTATGCCTTGCAATAATAAGAAGGCAGTATGAGGACTCATTGAGGGCCCCAAGTCTCGCATAGATTCTGAGCGAATTCTCATTACAAGCGCCGAAGGGCCGTACTCCTCCCAAAAACTAATTCCATGAAAAGGCTCGTAGGGCTCGGTGAGTGTCGGGTGCTTGCCGTATTTTCCCCAGTCAAACGCACCACCGTCAACGATGACTCCGCCAATAGCTACACCATGACCGCCCATCCATTTAGTAATTGAATGAACAATAATGTCAGCACCGTGTTCAAATGGACGACATAGGGAGGGCGTAGCAAAGGTCGCGTCCACCACAACCGGCAAACCACGCTCATGTGCAATGTTGGATATAGCAGGCAAATCAGAAACCTCAAGTCCGGGGTTTCCTATTGACTCACAAAACACGAGCTTCGTGTTTTCTTGAATGGCTTCTTTGAGCGCATCAGGGTCATTTATGGCAACAAAAGTACAGCCAATGTCAAAACGCTTGAGTGTGTGCCTGAGAAGCGTTGCAGTTGATCCGTAAATTTGTGCTGCGCTAACAATGTGATCGCCCGCAGAACACAAGGTGATAAAAGCGACAAACAACGCGCTCATTCCCGAAGCTGTACAAACTGCCCCCGTGCCTCCTTCCAAGGCAGCAATCCTTTGCTCAAGCACGGCAACAGTTGGGTTGGTTATACGACTGTATATATGACCCCCTTTTTCAATATTAAAGAGAGATGCGCCCTCATCTACACTTTCAAACACGTAGGAGGTTGTTTGATATATGGGCACGGCACGAGAACCGTATGATGGATCTGGTTGGTAGCCGCTATGAAGCGCTATTGTTTCTTCACCCAGAAAAGATGACTTGCCCATATACATCCCCCAATATAAATTTTTTAAATATAAAGTCCGCATTATACACATGTCTCAAAAAATGTAATTATTTATTAGACGGTCATATATTAATTATATTTCTTTACTTTTAAGTGTTATAATTCTCAGCTTCAAATTTGTTTAGGGGGGGGTAGAAATGAATCAGAAGATACAGTTAACACCATCGGGGCGTATTCGTAAATCGCCTTATTATGAGGCAACTTTGCGCTGCGGGGTTCAGGCCTTTACAGTGTACAACCATATGTTAATGCCGACTTCTTACGCAGGCCCAGAGGCGGATTATTGGAATCTGGTTAATAACGTTACAATGTGGGATGTGGCCTGTGAGCGCCAGGTAGAAATTAGTGGTAGCGATGCTTATCGATTTGTTGAGTACATTACCCCAAGAGATCTTTCAAGTTTGCAAGTTGGCCAAGGCAAATACGCGTTTATTACAGATGAAAATGGCGGCATTATCAATGACCCCATAATATTAAGACTTGGAGAGCAGCGCTTTTGGCTCTCTATTGCAGACAGTGACGTTTTGCTTTGGGCCAGGGGTCTTGCATGTGGCCTGGGCTGGGATGTTGAGATTCACGAGCCCGACGTGTCACCACTTGCAATTCAAGGGCCAAATAACCTACCTTTAATGAACGACTTATTTGGGGATTGGGTTAACGACCTCAAATATTTCTTTTTTAAAGAAACCAAATTAGAAGGCATTCCTTTAATTGTGCAACGCTCAGGCTGGAGCAAGCAGGGTGGTTTTGAACTTTATTTAATGGACGGCACACAAGGTGATAAATTATGGGAAGTGGTCATGAGCGCTGGCAAGAAGTATGATATTAAGCCCGCCACACCAAATAACATTGAACGCATTGAGTCGGGGCTTTTTTCGTGGGGCAACGACATGAGGCTTGAGAACAACCCTTTAGAGCTGCCGCTTGGGAAGTTTTGCCAACTTGACAAAAGTGCTGAATATTTAAGTAGAGAGGCGTTACAAAGAATTAATTCAGAGGGGGTAAAAAACAAAGTTGTCGGTTTAGTGCTGGGTGGTGATGCACTTATTGGCGGCTGTGAAAGCTCATGGCAAATATTCTCAGACAACAAATGGTGTGGAAAGCTCACCAGTGTTGCACACTCACCGCGACTTAATTCAAATATAGCTTTTGCAACGGTTAGTAGTCAGCTGAGTGAAATTGGTACAAAGCTAACGGTTGAAACGCCTTGGGGGTCTCGAAATGCAACGGTGTCCAGCATTCCATTTATCTAACAAAGTTACAGACTAGATGCCTGCAAAGTATTGTGACCATGCTAACGCTATGGAAGGTTTTAGAGTCAGGTAAAAAGAAGTGTGAAAATTAACTGCGCACCATAAAGAATTACAGCCTGCCTCTGAAAGAGTGTGAGTTTAGACAATATTCAAAAAGCAGATTTTTTCAAGCGCTGTTTAAATCGCCTATCCACAATCCTTTATGGCTAGCTTAACTCAAGAGTTAAATTAGTCAATGACTGGTTTACAAGGTACCAAAAGAAAAACTCATGAAAAATACAATTAATCAGCTTCGAAATTTTTGGCAAAAAATCTCTTTTTCAAATGAGAAAAATACAGCGTTTAATCCAGATCTAGATGAAGAAAGTTTAGCCCAAATAAAGGTCGATATTGATTATTGCGTCCATTCAATGGCAGGCGAAATGTCCTTGCGCACACATGCTTGTAAAATTGCCAGTGATTATCAATCGTTGAGTGAGGTTGGTAGAGAAAAGTTTTTCATGCTACTGCTTAATCACTACCACTTTGATCAAGAAAACGCGGATACCATTATCACTAATTGGAAAAATAATGAGGATGACGTTTGGTGTTTGCGTGCTGCTCTAGAGTCGCAAAGCCTTAAATTATTTAAACTTTTTAACGGGCTTAATGAGGGGGTTAAATTTTTGGTGGATATGCGTGCAGATATGCTTAGTGCGCAAAAAAATAACATCGCTTTCAAGCCACTTCAAAATGAACTCAAATATTTACTTAAAGAATGGTTTGATTTGGGGTTCCTAGAGCTTAAAGAGGTTAATTGGAATTCACCCGCATTGCTTTTGGAAAAGTTGATTAAATACGAAGCGGTCCACGCAATAAGAGATTGGAGCGATTTAAAAAACAGACTGGACTCGGATCGTTATTGTTATGCTTTTTTTCACCCACAAATGGAAAACGAGCCGTTGATTTTTATTGAAGTGGCGCTCACAAATGGCGTGGTTGGAAATATTGATCAGTTATTAGATGAAAACGCACCTACTGTAGACCCGATGAGCGCTGATAGCGCAATGTTTTATTCCATTTCTAATACTCAAAGCGGACTTGCAGGTATTAGCTTTGGCAATTATTTAATTAAAAGCGTGGTCAAAGAATTACAAAAAAACCACCCTAATTTAACTAATTTTGCCACTCTTTCGCCTATTCCTGGCTTTAATCACTGGCTTGGTCAAAATATTTCTACTGTCGATGAAGTGCTTAGTAAAGATGAAAAAGATGCGCTTATCTCTGTAAGCCAATCGGTCACCATTGAAAGCACACTTAAAGCACTTCTTTATTCAAGCTGGCTTGAAAATGAGAGCGTTAAAGCAGCCCTTGATAAGCCTTTAAGAAAATTGGCTTTACACTATCTGAGCAAGGAAAAATCAGGTAATAATAGAGCTAAAGATCCAGTTGCTCATTTTCACTTAAGCAATGGTGCATCTATTGGAAAAATCCATGTACTTGCTAACACTTCGAGTCGCGGTATGAAAGAGTCTTCTGGCATGATGCTTAATTATCTTTACATGCTCGATAAGATTGAAAATAACGGCATCCAATACGTTGAAAACGGCATAATTTCCACCGATCAAGTTAAGAAAAAAAAGAAGTGAAGGTGGCTTTTTGCTCACACTTTGTCTGCTTGCGCCAATTCAGAGCGCATTGCGTCAATAGTCGTCTTGTAGTTGTCGGTATTAAAAATGGCAGAGCCTGCGACAAACGTGTCGGCGCCAGCGCCAGCAATTTCCCTGATGTTGTCGACTTTAACGCCACCATCAATCTCCAGCCTGATATCCAAACCTCTGTCGTCAATCATTTTGCGCACCACCCTCAACTTGTCTAGTGAGGACGGGATAAATGATTGGCCACCAAAGCCCGGGTTAACCGACATCAGTAAAACCATGTCGAGATGATCCAGCACATGTTCAAGATAGCTAAGCGATGTTGCCGGGTTGAAAACTAGGCCTGCTTTACAGCCCTGTTCTTTAATAAGTCCGATTGTGCGATCAACGTGCTCGGAAGCCTCAGGATGAAAAGTGATATAAGAAGCGCCCGCTTTGGCAAAATCCGGAATGATTCTGTCAACAGGCTTAACCATAAGGTGAACATCAATTGGCGCGGTTACGCCGTGGCTTCTGAGTGCGTCGCAAACCAATGGTCCTATCGTTAGGTTAGGCACATAGTGGTTATCCATGACATCAAAGTGGATAATGTCTGCGCCCGAAGCGAGTACTGTATCAACTTCATCGCCAAGTTTAGCAAAATTAGCAGCCAAGATAGAAGGTGCAATATAGTTTGATTGTTTCATATTAGCTTTTTTGTTTATCGGTCAATCGTAAGTAGGCACTGACCTGTCATTTCCGCAGGGCTCTCAATGCCCATCAATTTAAGCAAGCTTGGCGCCAGTCCAGCTAGAGAGCCTACATCGGGCTCGACTAGGGCCACGTTGCGTGCGCCGACATAAATAAGCGGCACTGGGTTGTTGGTGTGGGCGGTGTGACTTTTATTGGTTTTTGGGTTGACCATTTGCTCGGCGTTGCCATGATCTGCAGTGATGAGCATTTCTGCGCCAGTATTTTGGCAAGCCTTGTGAATTTTTCCTAGACAGGCGTCAACGGCCTCAACTGCACTAATAGCGGCAGAAAGTTTGCCGCTGTGTCCGACCATGTCGGTGTTGGCATAATTACAAATAATTAAATCGTATTTGCCAGACTCAATTGAAGCGACAAGGGCGTTGGTTAATTCAGGCGCGCTCATTTCAGGTTGAAGATCGTAAGTGGCCACATCGGGCGATTGGATAAGCGTTCTGTCTTCTCCTGGCAGGGGATCTTCAAGGCCGCCATTAAAGAAAAAAGTAACGTGCGCATATTTTTCTGTTTCGGCTATTCGTAGCTGGCTCATGCCCAAATCTGAGATGTATCCACCCAGCGTATTGTTGATGGCTTTTGGCGGGTATGCACAAGGCAAGTTAAAGGCTTCTTTGTATTCGGTTAAGCAAACAAAGTGTACTGGCGTAAATGTTTCACGTGAAAACCCTGAAAAATCAGCAGCTGTCATTGCTTGGGTCAATTCGCGCGCACGATCGGCGCGAAAATTCATAAAAATAACCGCATCACCTTCGTTGACTGTTACCGCTTCGCCAATAGTGGTCGGCCTGATAAACTCGTCATTTTCGCCGCGCTCATAGGCCTCTTCGATAGCCTCAGCTGCAGTAGTTGCGTTGTATGCACCTTTTCCATTGACAAGGAGGTTGTAGGCTTTTTCAACCCTATTCCAGCGGTTGTCTCTGTCCATTGCATAGAAACGACCAACAACAGAGGCGATTCGACCCTTGCCAAGAGCGACTATTTTTTCTTCTAAATCGGCTACAAATTCGTTAGCGCTGTTCGGTGGTGTGTCCCTGCCATCGGTGAAGATGTGAAGGTAAATTTCTGCACAACCTTTTTGACTGGCCATTTCAAGCATTGCTAAAATTTGGCTATGGTGTGAATGCACGCCACCATCAGACAATTGACCCATAATGTGGACTGCCTTGCCGTTATCGTTGGCAGTATTTAATGCCGAGCATAAGATTGTGTTGTCAGAAAAGGCGCCCGAGTCAATGTCGTTTTGGATGAGGGTGTAGTTTTGCTCAATGATTCTGCCTGAGCCAATGGTTAGGTGGCCCACTTCAGAGTTGCCCATTTGTCCGTCAGGAAGGCCAACGCTTACACCAGAGGTGCCAATCAGTGTGTTTGGGTATTGACTTATAAGAGAGTCCCAAACCGGCGTGTCGGCAAGCGCTATGGCGTTGTTTTCGCTATTTTCTGAATGGCCCCAGCCGTCAAGGATGATGAGTAATTTTGTTTGTTTCATTGCCTGCGTATGGTTGTTTATTAGACATTAAATAGGAAGTGAACGACATCTCCATCTTTAACAATATATTCTTTTCCTTCGGATCGCAATTTACCTGCGTCTTTTGCGCCCTTCTCGCCCTCACACTCAAGAAAGTCATTAAAGGCTACCGTTTCTGCTCGAATAAAGCCTTTTTCAAAGTCACCATGAATTTTACCAGCCGCAACAGGCGCACTGTCGCCAATGTTGATTGTCCATGCGCGGACCTCTTTAACACCAGCGGTAAAATACGTTTGTAAGCCAAGCAGCTTATAGCCTGCATGAATTAAACGATCCAAGCCTGATTCTGTTTGTCCCATGTCGTCTAAAAAGCTTTGTTTGTCCTCCTCGTCCAGCTCGGCAATTTCGGATTCAATATCAGCACAAATGCCCACAACTTGCGAGTTTTCTTGGTCAGCAAAGCCCTCAACTGCGCTTAGGTGTGGATTGTCTGAAAAGCCGCTTTCACTAACGTTGGCAACGTATAGCACGGGTTTAGAGGTTAGAAACTGCAAGCTCTTAAGCAGCCTGGCCTCTTCTTCATTAAATTCCAACGACCTAACCGGACAACCACCTTCTAATGCCGGTATGATTTTTTCGAGCAGATTTTTAAGGGGTAACCCCTCTTTTTGTCCGGCCTTGGAATTTTTCAATGCCTTCTGATAGATTTTTTCTGCCGCCACCATATCCGCTAGTGCCAATTCTGTATTAATGATTTCAATGTCATCGAGAGGCGACACCTTGCCGGCGACATGGATAACATTCTCATCTTCAAAACAACGCACAACGTGTAGAATTGCATCGGTTTCACGAATATTGGACAAAAATTGATTGCCAAGTCCCTCGCCTTTTGAGGCGCCCTCTACCAAGCCGGCAATGTCAACAAATTCCATTGTTGTTGGCAAGATTTTTTCAGGTGAAACAATGGCTGCTAACTGGTTTAGACGAATGTCGTTGACAGGCACCACGCCAACATTGGGCTCAATGGTGCAAAAAGGGTAATTGGCAGCATCAATGCCAGCCTTAGTAAGTGCGTTAAAGAGGGTTGATTTGCCGACGTTTGGTAGGCCTACAATGCCACATTTAAATCCCATTTATTTCTCCTTCTACTGTGTGCAGTTGCTTCATGGCCTCTTCAAATTTACCCTCGACAATTTGGCTTATGACGCTTATGGCGTCGTCCATACTGTTTTCGATTAGAGCCAGCTCTTTTGCGCTTGGTTGGTTGAGGACAAAGTTGATAACTTCATTTTTATTCCCTGGGTGGCCAACGCCAATTCTAAGGCGGTAAAACTCTTTGCTGTCTAGCGCCTTGATTGTGTCCCTGAGGCCGTTATGGCCGCCATGGCCGCCGCCTTTTTTTAATTTTGCTGTTCCTGGATTAAGGTCCAGCTCGTCGTGTACAACGAGTATTTCCTCAGCTTCAATATTGAAGTAGTTAGCCAGTGCTTGAATGGCTTGGCCAGAACAGTTCATGAAAGTTTGAGGCTTTAAAAGGCGTACTTTTGTATTGGCCAACAAGGCTTCGCTTGTTTCGCCAAAAAATTTTGATTGTTTGTTGAAGCTGGCGTCCAGTTGGTGCGCCAATGCTTCAACAAACCAGAAGCCAGCATTGTGACGGTGTGCTTGATAGTCTTTGCCTGGGTTGCCCAGACCAACAATCAGCTTAATGGCCACAATGCTTTGATGTGTTTATTGAGTCAAAAAGACCAATCACATTAAGCTTCGTTGTCTCCATCTTCAGAAGCAGCGTCGTCGCCTTCAGCGTCGTCGCCTTCAGGGGCGATAGGCGCTTCTGAGAAGTCTTCCTCTTCCTCGGTGACAACTTTTGCCTCAGAAACTGAAACAACGGTTTGATCGTGTGCCTCAACATCATCATGCTGAAGGGCTGTAATAACAACACCCTTAGGCAATACTAGGCCCGTTAGGCTGATGTGATCGCCAATCGCTAGGCCACTAACATCAACGTCAATACCGTGAGGCATGTCTTTAGGTAGGCATGAAATTTCAATCGCAACGACAAACGGGTTCAAAAGAGCGCCAAGGCGTAGCGCCTCGTTTTCTTCTTCGCCAATAAAGTGAAGTGGTGATGTTGTAACAAGCGCATGCTTCGCATCAACACGTAAAAAGTCAACATGACTGATGGTGTTTTTCGAAGGGTGGCGCTGCAAGTCTTTAATAATAACCGGTTCTTTGTTTTTGCCAACAACTAGATCCAGTACCGAAGTAAAAGAATCTTCGTTTTCTAGCAAGTGGGTGATTTCATGAAAGTCAACAGTTACCATTGATGGGGCGTCTTTGCCACCATAAACAATACCTGGTACTTTTTCTTCTTTACGCAGGCGGCGGCTCGCACCTTTCCCCTGGTCTTCACGCGCAATGGCGTTTACAGTAATACTCATTTTGGGTTCTCCATTAAATGAAAAAACATCACAAACGTGATGTCGCTTTTATGCTGCTTTGCGACCAAGCAGACTGGGGGGTAATTTTACCCGAAAATGAAAGCTTTACAACGCAATTACACTAGCGTGATTTGAGCCAAAACAAAACACCTGCCGCGCCACTCGCGCTGGCGTAGAGCCAAAGAGATTGGGTGATGAGAATACCCGAGAGAATAATCAGTGTGCCGGCAACAATAACATCGCCTTGCTTGGCGGCGTTTTCTTTTAATTGCTTAACAATAATGTCGGTTTGTTGTTTGGCAATTTTTTGCCCTTCTGCACCTTTTTCCAGCTGCTTTAGTGCCTTAATGGCCAGCATAGGCAGTTGTGGTAATTCTGCCATTAGTTCGGGCAGCTGCGCAGTTATTTCTTTGACCGAATTTTTTAAACTGTATTTGTCCTTAATCAGTTTTTCAAGGAAAGGCTTAGCGGTTGCCCAAAGGTCTAAATCAGGATAAAGCGTACGACCAAGGCCTTCAATGTTAAGCAAGGTTTTGTCTAAAAGCAACAATTGTGGTTGAATGGATATATTAAATCGTCTGGCCTCTTTAAACAGACTTAAAAGCACCAGGCCGAAAGATATCTCGCTAAGTGGCTTTTGAAAAATCGGCTCACAAACACTACGAATTGCATTTTCAAATTCCAAGATGTTGGTGCCTTCTGGCACCCAGCCAGACTCAAGATGTACTTGGGCGACGCGTTTATAGTCTCGGTTAAAAAACGCTAAAAAGTTTTGCGCCAAGTAATATTGGTCCTCATCACTAAGGCTGCCCATAATGCCAAAATCAACGCCTATGTATTGCTCACTCTCGCCAACAAAAATGTTGCCGGGGTGCATGTCGGCATGAAAAAAGTTGTGCTCAAAAACTTGGGTGAAAAAGATGACAACACCGTTCTCTGCAAGCACTTTTAAATCAACATTGTTTTCTTTAAGGGTCTCGATTTTGCTAATAGGCGTACCATAAATACGCTCAGTCACTAAAATATTTGCGCGACACAAATCCCAGTGCACCTTGGGCACATACAAGAGACTCGACCCCTCGAAATTCTTTCTGAGTAAGGAGGCGTTGGCGGCCTCTGTCATCATGTTCAGTTCATTGTAAATAATGCTCTCGAATTCGGCCACTGCCTCGACTGGGCACAGTCTTTTGCCGTCGGGGTGTTTTTCTGCCAGCGTCGCAAAAGCGTAAAGCAGTCTAAGATCGCGCTTTATTTTCTTTTTAATGTCGGGGCGAACAACCTTGATAATGATTTCTTCGCCATCATGGTTCACCGCACTATGCACCTGAGCAATAGAGGCAGAAGCAAGCGGTGTATCATCAAACGAAGAGAAAAGCTCGGTGACGCTAGCACCCAGTGCTTTTTCAATAATGGCTTTGGATTCTGATGCCGGAAATGGCGGACACTTATCTTGCAATTTGGCAAGTTCATCGCCAATATCATCTGGCAACAAGTCCCGACGGGTGGACAAAGTTTGGCCAAATTTAATAAAAATCGGCCCTAGCTCTTCTAGTGCTCGGCGGATTCGCTCGCCCCTAGATAGCTTGCTAGAAGGAAAGTAGTGCCACGGCGTCAGATATATCAGCGGCTTAAAACTTTTTAGTAATGGCGTTGAGAGAATGAGGTTGTCAAGTCGATAGCGGACCAGTACTCGAGAAATGCGAATAAAGCGCAACAAGCTTCTCATCTACTTTGCTCCGCCATTAAAAAAACGTGAACGAGAGGGGGCGACTAGCAAGGTTGAAATATCGTCTTTCAGTGTTTCAACAATATCGTTTAAGTTGTCACCGGGTCTTTTTTTGGCAAAACTAATCGCCTTGCCTAGTTGATGCGCCACGATGTCGCCTGTGTGTTGTGATATGAGCTCTTCAACATCAATTGATGTTTCTGCAAACAGATCTGAGAGGGCTTGTGCAACCTTGACATTGCCACTAATAACAACCTCGTCGTTGGCGAGCAAGTCGTTGAGCTCTTCGCCTTTAAATAGCGACAAAAAAGCCGATCGGTTAAGGGTAATGTCAACGTCTGGATTTTGTTGTTGGGCCTCAAGCACATAAATGCGCGAATTGACACAGACGAAACACAGACTTAAGCCAAGCTCTGGCACGCGCAGGGCGATGTTGTGACCTTCAAGTTTACCAAGCTTTACCATGCCATTGGCGATTAATAAATTTAGGGTTTTTTCAAGGGCAAGGCGAAGCATGTTGGTCTAAGCCTTGACGGCCTTGTGTAGCGCAACAATGCCGCCAGAAAGATTGTGGTATTCGCAGAAGGCAAAGCCAGCATCAAGCGCCATTTGTTTTAGCGTTTCTTGGTCTGGGTGTTTTCGAATCGATTCTGCTAGGTATTGGTAACTATCCTCGTCATTAGCAATGAGTCCGCCAAGTTTTGGCATAACACTGAAAGAGTAAAAATCGTAGAATTTTTCTAAAAAAGCATTATCAACTTTTGAAAATTCCAACACCAATAAGCAGCCACCCTTTTTTAATACGCGGTGCATTTGCTTAAGTGCGGCATCTTTATCGGTGACATTTCTAAGGCCAAAGGCTATGCTAACACAATCAAAAGTGTTGTCTTCAAAGGGTAGATATTCGGCATTAGCTTGTACAAACTCAACGTCCACCAAGCCACGATCAATGAGGTTTTTCCTACCCTCTTCAAGCATAGTACCATTAATGTCCGATAAAATTACTTGACCTGTTGCGCCGACTTTTTCTCTAAACTTAATCGCCAAGTCGCCCGTACCACCGGCGATATCAAGCACCTTGTCGCCCTTGCCAACATTGCTTAGACCAATCGCGTAACGCTTCCACAGGCGATGAGCACCCATAGAAAGCACGTCATTCATTAGGTCGTAATTGCTCGCTACTGAGTCGAAGACACCCTTGACCAAGCCCTGCTTGTCAGCGACGTCAACTTGTTGATAGCCAAAGTGCGTGGCTTTATCCATGGTTACCTTGCTGGGTAATCCCTAAAGTCGTGGCCAGTGTAGATTTGCGTTGGTCTAAAGATGCGGTTGTTTGACACCTGCTCATGCCAGTGAGCGGCCCAACCGGCAGAACGCGACATAGCAAAAATTGGCGTGAAGTGTTGAGGGGTAAACTTAAATACTTCAGAATAAAGCACACCCGAATAGAAGTCAACATTTGGGTAAACACCTTTGTGGCTAAGCAGTTCTTCACAAACAGCCTCAACTTCAAGTGCTGTTTCAAAGCGCTTGGAAAGGGTGATGCCGGTTTTTGCAACGTAGTCTTTAATCATTTTTTCCAAAATGGTTGCCCTCGGATCTTTGGTTCTGTATTCGCGATGGCCCATGCCCCAAACCACTTGTTTGTTCTTAAGGCGGCCTTCAATCCAGGCTCTTGCGTTTTCTGGTGAGCCGATTTCGTCTAACATTTTTAAAACACTTTCATTCGCGCCGCCGTGTAACGGACCCGCCAGGGTTCCTACTGCAGCCGAAATGGAAGAGAATGGGTTGGCTAAGCTAGAGGCTGTTACCATTGTTGAGAAAGTTGAAGCGTTAATAGTGTGCTCTGCATGGAGAATCAAACACACATCAAAAAGTTTAACGAGATCGGCATCGGCCTGTTCGCCAAAGCACATATACATAAAGTTTTCTGCGTAGCCGAGGTCGGTTGCCGGTGGAATTGGGTCGTAACCACGGGAAATGCGTGTCCACATTGCCACCAAAGTGCTCATACTTGAGATAATTTTTACTAGGGCGTTTTGCGTATAGGCAGAATCTGGTTGACTCGCGCCTGCATCAGGGTAGAAAGTCGCCATTGCTGCAATCGCTGTTTGCAGCACGTCCATAGGGTGGCCATTCGAAGGCAGTGACCAGAGAAGCAATCGAATATTACGCTTTACTTCGTATTTTTTTTGCAGCAAGTCTTTAAATTCGCTTAGCTCTTTTGCATTTGGAAGTTCGCCATGTTGGAGTAGTAGTGCAGTCTCTTCAAAAGTAGAGTGAACGCATAAGTCTTGAATTGAGTAGCCTCGATAAGCTAAGACACCGTTTGGGCCGTCAATTGATGAAATTTCCGACTCGGTTGCCGGCACATTGGCCAGCCCTGGGATGTACTCTATCATGTTTACCCCTTGTTAAATAGAAAACGAAGATCCGCAGCCGCAAGTCGTTTTAGCATTTGGATTGCTCACAACGAAGCGTGCGCCTTGTAAATCTTCTAAATAATTAACAGTTGAGCCGACAAGGTATTGGTAACTCATTGGGTCAATAACCAACTGAACGCCTTGGTTTATGACACCACTGTCACCTTCTTTGATATTCTCATCAAAGGTAAAGCCGTAAGAAAATCCTGAGCAGCCACCGCCAGTGATATACACTCGTAGCCTTAGATCTGGATTTTTCTCTTCTTTGATAAGCTGAGCAACGCGATTGGCGGCACTGTCGCTAAAAGTTATGTCAGCTTCATCAATAATTTCTGTAGTATTCATTTTTCATTATGGTAATAAGCCAACTTGCAATAAGCCAGCGTTTTCTTCAATTCCAAACATTAAATTCATATTATGAATCGCCTGTCCAGCTGCACCCTTAACCAAGTTGTCAATAACTGACATGATAACCAGCTTGTTGCTGTGCTTCACGTATTGTATGCCAATCTGGCAATAGTTGGACGACTTAACCGAGCGTGTTTCGGGGTAAACCCCTTCATCCAGTATTTTAACAAATTCTTCATCTCTATAGGCTTCTTCAAAATACGGCCTTACGTCTACGCTTGGGTCGAGCAAATCCACATAAATTGTAGCCTCAATGCCACGAATCATAGGCAGCAAGTGCGGCACAAAGGTCAGCCCAACTGGCTCGCCTGCCATTAATGCCAGCTCTTGTTTTATTTCTGGCAGGTGGCGGTGACCACTGACACCGTAAGCCTTAAACGATTCAGTCACTTCACAGAACAAAGCGGCCTGGTTTGCAGCGCGCCCGGCACCACTGGTGCCTGATTTGCAGTCGGCAATAATACTGGAACAATCAATAAGGTTATTTTCCAATAATGGCTTTAACGCCAACAAAACAGCGGTTGGATAGCAGCCAGGGTTGGCAACTAGCCTTGCGCCACTGACAGCCTCTCTACGAATCTCAGGCAGGCCGTAGACGGCCTCTGCAAGAAGTTCGGGCTGGGTGTGCTCCATGCCATACCAGTCGGACCAATTCTCGGCATCATCGATGCGGAAATCGGCGCCGAGATCGACCACCTTAATGCCTTTTTCGATAAATGCGCCGGCACTTTCCATGGCAACGCCATGTGGCGTGGCAAAGAAAATAATGTCGCACTCGTTAAGAATATCGTCAGTTGGCAGGGAATAAACCAAGTCTGAGACGCCAATTAAGCTTGGGAACACCTCACCCACTTTTTTACCATTGAGCCCTCTAGAGCTAATGGCAATGACCTCGGTTTCTGGGTGGGCGTGAAGCAATCGTATTAGCTCAACACCGGTATAGCCTGAGCCACCAATAATGCCTGCTTTAATGGTCATCAGTGTGACTCGCCCAGTTTTTTCTCAAGGTAATGAATGTTCATGCCGCCTTTACAAAATACCTCATCTTTCATGATTTTTCTTTGCAGTGGTATATTGGTCTTGATGCCGTCAATCACCATCTCATCAAGGGCGCCTCTCATCTTCATGATGGCCTCGTCTCGAGAGTCGGCAAAAGTAATTAACTTACCGATCATCGAATCATAATGAGGCGGCACTTTGTAACCGTTATAAATATGAGAATCAACCCTGACACCAAGTCCGCCAGCAGTGTGATATTGAGTAATAGTGCCAGGCGAAGGCATAAAGTTGTTAGGATCTTCGGCATTAATGCGGCACTCTATCGAATGGCCTTTGATTTGCACGTCTTTTTGCTCAATTGAAAGCTTATCGCCACCTGCAATCAGTATTTGTTCACGAACAATGTCAACACCGGTAATCATCTCAGTGACTGGGTGTTCGACCTGAATACGGGTGTTCATCTCAATAAAATAGAACTCGTCATTTTCGAATAAAAATTCAAAGGTGCCGGCACCACGATAATTGATTACTTTGCAAGCATCAGCGCAAACACTGCCAATTTTGTCTCGCAATTTTTCGGAGATACCTGGCGCAGGCGCCTCTTCAACAACTTTTTGATGGCGACGTTGCATTGAGCAATCTCTCTCGCCTAAATGAACGGCATTGCCGTATTGGTCGGCAAGTATTTGTACTTCAATATGTCTTGGCGTGGTTAGGAATTTCTCCATATAGACCTCGCCGTTACCAAAAAAGCTTAGGGCTTCGGTTTTTGTTAGTTCAATTGAGCTCACTAGGTCTTCTTCGCGCTCAACCACTCGCATGCCGCGGCCACCACCACCACCAGAAGCTTTAATGATAATTGGAAGGCCAATTTTATGAGCCAGGCGGATGTTTTCATCGTCGTCCTCACCAAGGGCGCCATCAGAGCCTGGCACACAAGGAACGCCGGACTTTTGCATCGCCTCAATGGCAGCAACTTTATCACCCATTACGCGAATATTGTCAGGTCTTGGGCCGATAAATATAAAACCAGTTTCTTCAACTTGTTCAGCAAAGTCTGCACTTTCAGAAAGAAAACCGTATCCGGGGTGGATGGCATCTGCATGCGTTACTTCAGCAGCACTGAGAATGGCCGGTATATTTAAATAACTTTGCGCTGAAGGGTGTAGGCCTATACACACAGCTTCGTCAGCAAGAAGAACGTGCTTTAAGTCTTTGTCTGCAGTAGAATAAACCGCAACTGTTTGGATACCGAGCTCTTTGCAGGCGCGCAGAATTCTCAGGGCAATCTCGCCTCGATTGGCAATCAGTACTTTCTTAATTGAACTCATTTGATTACGACTAGCGTTTGGCCAAATTCGACAGCATCGCCATCATTAACAGGGATTTCCACCACAGTGCCTGACTGGTCGGCTTCGATTTGGTTCATGATTTTCATCGCTTCAATAATGCAGACGGTATCGCCTTGGTTGACGTGCTGACCCACACTGACAAACGCCTTAGCGCTAGGCGAAGGCGCTGAGTAGAATGTGCCCACCATTGGTGAGCTGATTGGGTGACCATTCACAACAGGCTCTGCTTCTCCTTCTGGCGCGCTTGGTGCAGCGGCAGGTGCAGCGACTGGTACTGCCATCATTTGTGGCGCGCCGCCAAAGCGAGAAATTCGAACCGACTCTTCGCCTTCTTTGATTTCGATTTCTGCCATGCCAGACTGTTCTAGCAGCTCCATTAATTTTTTTACTTTTCTAATGTCCATTCTTTCCCTTATTGCTATATGCTCAGCTTGAGCCTATGTGTTTAATTGCTGCACTCAGTGCAAACTCGTAACCTTGTGCGCCCAGCCCCGAAATGACGCCGACGGCCACATCCGAAAAATAGGATTTTTTACGGAAGTCTTCTCTCTTATATACATTAGAAATGTGGACCTCGCAAAAAGGTATGTCTACTGCTAAAAGCGCATCTCTCAGGGCGACCGAAGTGTGTGTAAAGGCGGCAGGATTGATAATAATATAACGCGTTTGATCTTTATGCGCTTGATGAATTCTTTCGATGAGACCAACTTCGGCGTTGTCTTGATGATGGTCGAAACTAAATCCAGCAGCAGTGCTTAATGCCTCAAGCCTACCAACAATGTCATCAAGGGTGTCAGCGCCATAATGCCCAGGTTCTCTTAGACCTAATAAATTTAGGTTTGGGCCGTTCAGTAAGAGGATATCAGACACAAAGCAACCCTTCATTTAAATAAAATGAATTTTAACACCTATTTAGCCAAACTTAGCGTGCGTTTCCAGAGTTTTCAGAACAAATAGCCTCTAAATTTATATGCTGTTGAGACGTTTTAGGAAGTTTTTTGCACTGATTTCGCCAATGATTCTTAGTGACCTAGCCTCTTTGCCGTTTTTAAAGAATAAGATTGCTGGCGGTCCAGCAAGATAAAACCTTGCAAGGATGGCTTTGTTGGACTCAGTATGATCCGTGACATCAGCAATGAGAGCAAGACCATTGCTTAATTTATTAATAACAGAGCGGTCAGAAAAAACAGTTCTTTCTAAAGTTTTACATGAAATACACCAGTCAGCATAAAATTTAAGCACGACCAGATTGTTGTTTTGAGCGTTGGCCAGAATAAGATCAAGATGTGCTGATGACTCAACCGGCTCAAATTCAACGCTTTGTTGTGTATCGTTATTGGCGTTATAGCCCCAGTCTGCCAGTGGCTGGTGCATATCGCCACCTCCTCGCGCAACAAGTAGCCAAAGAAGAGCACCATAGCCTAAGGCTATTAGATTAACAGCCTTGAAGATTCGTCGCAACGAACTGCTTTGCTTGTCTAGTGGTGTGATTGCGCCTAATGCAATAGGCGCGAAGGTAAACAAACCAGCCCAAAGCGCAAGAGAGGCAAAAGGCGAGATAATGCGATCAAGCAAGTACAATGCAACTGCCAACATTAATACGCCAAATACATGTTTGACAGTGTTCATCCAGGAGCCTGATTTTGGTAAAGCGTTAATACCCCAGCCACAAATAATTATCAGCGGCACACCCATACCTAAGCCCATTGCAAAAAGACCTAAAGCTCCTTGTGTGGCGCTACCTTCAGCGATAACGTAGCTCAGCGCAGTTGCTAGGAATGGCGTAACACATGGGCCAATAATGAGAGCAGACAAAAAACCCATGATGGCAACACCTATAAAACTGCCGCCATTTTGTTTGTTGCTAATTTGGGTAATTTTGCTTTGCAATTTCTTTGGCAGTTGTATGTCGTAAAAACCAAACATAGAAAAGGCCAAGAAGACAAAAATAAGAGCAAAAAACACCAATACCCACGGTGTTTGCAGCAAGGCTTGAATATTAACGCCGGCACCAAAATACCCTGCTGTGGCACCAATTAGCGCATAAGCGAGAGACATCGATAGCACGAAAATCAAGGACATAAAGACAGCTTTAAGCGTACTTGGTGATTTTCTTTGACCGATGATGATGCCCGAAAGAATTGGCACCATTGGATAAACGCACGGCGTATAAGAGAGGGCTAGACCGGCAAGAAAAGCACCAATGAATAACGCTAGTCCTCCTTTTTGAAACAACTCTTTAGCCGATAACTCTTCGCTGTTCATCAGCTCAAAGTTCACAGGCTGAGATTCTGGTGGCGAGCTTTGTGTTGCTTTGTTTTTTTGTTGGTCGCCATAGTCGTCTGGCAGGCTAATCTCGTAATAGTTTTGCTGTGGTGGGTAGCAAACTCCGCCTTTCCAGCAGCCTTGGTATTCGACACTCAGCTTTACTTTGTTGCCACTGATATCCGCAAGCGAAACCAAAATTTCGATCGGCCGATCATAAATACTTACCTGACCAAAAAACTCATCATTTTTTAATGTCGCATCTGGGTAGAGAGTATTTGTAATACGAGCATCTTCAGCGCTTATCGCTATTTTATCTTTGTATAAATAGTAATCCTTATGGAGTAACCATCTAACGTTAACTGTTTTTGCGTCAATTGCTATAACATCAAGGTTGAAGGCTTTAGCGACAGGCAGGGGCCCGTCTGCTTGCAGCAACGAGGCGTTGATATTTGAAAAATACCCTAAAAACAGCAGCATTAGAAACGGCAGAAAGCGCTTCATGTAAGCTCCTTAATTATGATTCTGCTAATTATATCAACAGCCCAAGTTGTTTCATAAGGATTTGATGAAGATTTGATAACTGGTTGTGCCTCTCAACTGACAATATTATTGCACTGCGCAGTGTGTGTTTTGTTATATATAATTCGTCCTGTGGTCCAAATCTGTCTTCATATTTCTGTGTAAGGTTGAGTTAAATTATGATATCTTCAAATCTTAGTTCACGCCTTGCCCCTTGGTTGTTTGTTTGGATTTGGAGTACCGGCTATTTGGCGGCAAAATATGGCCTGCCCTACGCCGAACCTTTTACTCTTTTGGCTTACCGCTTCGCACTGACACTTTTATTTTTGGCGCCTATTATTTTTTTACTGAAGCGACCATGGCCGAGTTCGCGGCGTGCAATCCTGCATCTAACAGTGGCGGGGCTGCTGATACACGGAATTTATTTAGGTGGAATTTTCCAAGCAATAAAGTGGGGAATGCCGGCAGGTTTGAGTGCAATGATCATTGGCCTGCAGCCTCTGGGCATGGCAATGGTTGCGAGTATAATGCTCAATGAAGCGGTAAGCAAAAGACAATGGCTGGGCCTAGGCCTTGGTCTTCTGGGCCTATACTTTGTGTTGTTTGAGCGTTTTAATTTCAGTGGTGCAACGGTTTTGCTAGGCTTTCCTATTTGGGCGCTGGTGATAATGGTTGTGTCGCTCTTAAGTATCTCCTTGGGAATGATTTACCAAAAGCGCTATTGTAGCGACATGGACATCATAAGTGGTACTTTGATACAATACTCTAGCGCCTTTTTGTTTGTTTTGGCAGTTGCTAGTGTCTTTGAAGCAGGTACAGTTGAGTGGTCATTGCCATTTGTTGCAACACTTGCTTGGCAAGTGTTGGGCCTGTCTATTGGGGCCATTCTATTGTTAATGGCAATGATTCGTAAAGACGCCTCTGTTCGAGTGGCTAGTTATTTTTACCTCATTGCGCCGCTTGTAGCTTTGCAGGCTTGGTATTTGTTCGATGAAACACTGGGTTTTGCGTCGGCTGCTGGTGTTGTGCTAATTGCCTTTGGCGTTGGCCTCGCTAGGCCTTTAAAAGACCAACAGGCAGGTACTAAAAAGCTCTAAAACAGTGATAAAGCAGTCTTGTATCTAGAGTTCTCCGGCCTCTTCGAGAACGTTGCGGGCAATTCTAAAACACTCGACACCCTGCGGCACACCGCAATAAATAGCAATGGCATGAATAATAGCTCGCAACTCTTCTTTGTTGACGCCATTTGTTAGCGCGCCTTTACAGTGTAGCTCCCATTCGTGCATTTTGCCAAGGGCTGCGATCATAGTGAGGTTCATCATTGATCTGGTTTTCTCATCAATGCTGTCATCACCCCAACCAAAACCCCAACACCATTCGGTCATTTGCTCCTGAAAAGGGCGATTGAAATCATCGGCCGCCGCAAGATTCTTGTTGACGTAGTCCTCTCCCAATGTTGCTTTGCGTTTTTTTAGTCCTAATTCAAATAGCTTTTTATCCATGAGTATTCTCCAGTATTAATAATGATTAGCGAACCACAAAAGGATTGTCCATTGGCTCGGTTGAAGTGTTGATCCAAGTAGTTTTGGTGCGCGTGTATTCGTGGATGGCATCCATTCCTGCCTCACGACTGCCGCCGCTGTTTTTAAAGCCACCAAAGGGGGCAATCGGCGAGATTGCTCGATAAGTGTTGATCCATACAATACCCGAGCGTATTTTTTGAGAGACGCGGTGAGCTCGTGCTAAGTTCTGGGTGAATACGCCCGCCCCCAACCCAAACTCGGAGTCGTTTGCCATGTGAATTGCCTCTTGTTCTGTGTCAAAAGGGATTACGCTCATCACAGGTGCAAATAATTCGGTTCTAACACAATCGATAGATTGATCTGGACAGTCAAGTAATGTAGGCTCAAAATAGTTGCCTTCAGCAAGTTTTGCGGGTTTATTGCCTCCAAAAACTAGCTTTGCGCCTTGTTTGATAGAAGATGTAATTACATTGTATGCACGATCGACTTGTAGTGTTGTTGCTAGAGGCCCAACTTGAGTTTTATCATTAAGCGGATCACCAATAACTATCGATTTCGCACGTTTAGATACTCGAGAAATAAATTCGTCGTGAATGCTCTTTTGAACAAAAACACGAGAGCCAGCAACACAGCTTTGACCAGACGCACCAAAATTACCAGCAATAACGCCATTAACGGCGCCCTCAATATCGCAATCATCAAAAATCAACATCGGCGATTTGCCACCAAGCTCAAGGCTGACATGGGCAAAATTCTCAGCAGTATTGCGGATAATGTGTTGCGCCACTTCGCAACCACCGGTAAAGGCCACCTTGGCAACCATTGGATGGGAGGTAATCACACGCCCACAGGGCTCACCAAAGCCAGTAATTATATTAATAACGCCCGGAGGAAAACCAGCTTCATTAACAAGCTCGGCAAATTTAAACAATGCAGCAGGCGCTTGTTCTGAGGCCTTCACAACAATCGTATTTCCCGCTGCAAGTGCAGGCGCTATTTTAGTGGCCGATAAAAACAACTGTGCATTCCAAGGGACAATGGCCACCACAACGCCGATAGGCTCTCTTGTTGTAAAAACACGCATATCCGGTTTGTCAATTGGCAAGACTTCGCCCTGAATTTTGTCTGCTAGACCAGCGTAGTAGTAGTAATAGTCGGCAACATATTTTGACTGGGTTTTGGTTTCAGTGGCCAACTTACCACTATCAGTTGTTTCCAGCTCGCCTAAGATTTCAGCGTTTTGTGCAATTAACTCACCAAGCTTGTGAAGAAGCTTACCACGCGCTGTCGCTGTTAAACTTGCCCATGGCCCCTCAAATAAGGCTGTATTTGCTGATTCAATGGCGAGATTTGACTCTGCTTCTGTTGCCGCGGGGAAGGTTGCCCAAGACTTACCGTTTGCAGGGTTTATGCTTTCAAAGTGATCAGATCCCGGGGAAAATTGACCATTTATGTAGTGGCTAAAGTGCTTCATAAGTTTTCTCATTATTTGGCTGGTTAAATTCAGGCATCACTTTTTCAATAAAAAGCTCTAGAGAGCGTTTTTTCGCTTTGAAGCTCATAGAGCTATCAATCCAATAACTGTATTCATCATACCCAAGCTCTTCACAGTATTTAATGCGACTCACAACCTCTTCCGCGATGCCAATAATGCTATTTTTGCGCATATTTTCTGGCGAATACATCTCAATTTTTGCCATTTCTTCCTCACTAAGCGGCTTGATAAGGCCTTGATCAACCGGCCGTTCATTTTTAAACCAGGCGCCGAAATAACAATAAAAACGAGAAATATCCTTGGCGCCCTGGACAACCTCTTCTTCGCATTCACCGACAAAGGTGTGACGTAAAAGCATAATTTTTGGCCTGGGCTTATCGGTGTATGTTTCGCAGGCTTTGTTAAACTTCTCCATTAGTGACGTTACCTCGTCATCCCCAAGCCACAAAGGCGTTACTTGAACATTACAATCATTTTCAAGTGCGAAATCGTGTGAGCTTTGATCTCTTGCAGCAATCCAAATCGGCGGCCCTTTGTCTTGATATGGCTTAGGCGAACTTGTTGTTTGTGGGAAGGACCACTTCTCGCCATTGTGAGCATAGTTGCCCTGCCAAAGTTTTTGTACTGCTGGTACCATTTCCCGTAGAGCTCCACTGGCGGCGTGGGCATCAATGCCACAACCGACTCGCTCGTATTCAAATGAGTAAGCACCCCTTGCTATGCCAAGCTGTAAGCGTCCTTTGGTAATTAAATCAGCCATAGCGGCCTCACCAGCTAGCTTAATAGGGTGCCAAAATGGCGCAACAATGGTCGCCGTTCCTAGCTTCACTTTTTTTGTGCGGTGGGATAAATCGACTAAATTAGTAAAGGGGTTAGGGGCAATGGTGAAATTCATACCGTGATGTTCACCCGTCCAAATAGTACTAAACCCCCCTTTCTCGGCAATCAGGCACAGCTCAATGTACTCATCGTAAAGCTGTTTTTGACTTTGGTTTTTGTCAATGCGCTCCATGTGAACAAAAAAAGAAAAATCCATGCTTAATTCCTATCAATAATCATTAGTCTTGGTAATGGCCTCAACCTTGCCATCGGTTTCTTTGCCGACATAAATACCAAAAGCGTTAAGCGCTCTTTCAGCAATGTAGCGCCTCAACATTGTCCGGCTCCATTCGTCGCGTATCTTCTCAAAAGGCACGTCATCAAAATCAAAGAATTGCCCGTCCTTTGCCTTCGTGGCACCGTCAATCTGTGCACGGTAATAGATCAAACTGGTTTTGTCGTCGCTGCTCTCGAACACTGAAAAAAGATAGTGCTCTGGCGCATCAATGCCAATTACATGCAGCTTGCCTAGCAGGGTGTCCTCATCATCGATAGAGCCAAGACTACTGGCTGCTGGAAAATCTAAGTAACCACCTTCTTGGTCAAGCAAGAAAATTTGATTGCGGCATTCAATGAGTGCGCCTACCATCACTTTGGTGCTGTCATCTTCCATTGCACGTAGCATTTTTTGTTCCAAGGCTAAGTTGACATAGTTGCCACGCAAAAACACTAAGGGTGTGATGATGGTGCTGTCAAACTCAAGCACCTTTCCCAGAAGGATGTAGTGATCGCCCGCATCCACGCATTTGTCTTTAGCGCAGTCAAACCAAGCAACAGCGCCGTTGATGATAGGGCTACCCGTTGCTTTTGTTTTCCAGTTGACATTGGAAAATCTATCCTCAACTGGGCTGGCGAAGGTGGTGGAAATTTCCTGCTGCTTTTCAGAAAGGATGTTAACGGCGAAATGAGAGCTCTCAGTGAACGCCTCAAGATTGATAGAGGCCTTATCTATGCATATGAGAATAATTTTTGGTTCAACTGATACCGAAGAGAATGAGTTGGCGGTAAAGCCAATTGGATTGCCCACTGTGTCCGTTGTTGTCACTATGGTAACGCCCGTCGGGAAGGCACCCAATGCGTGCCTAAATTTTCTAGTCTCTTCGTTAATCATTTCTTTGGCTGTGTTTATTTAGAAAGGCCTCAATGATTTTGTTGACTTTTTCTGGGGCTATATAAGCCATCATATGCGCCTCTTTTGCAATTGAGTAAAATTCGCCTCTAGGCGTCAACTCTGCCATCTTTTTTGACATCGCTGGCGTGGAGTTTGGATCATCATTACCTGTTAAGTATAAAACAGGCATTTGTAGTTGCGACAATTTATTCATAAATGCCTTGTCTGAGAGCGCAAATAAACGATAAGCACTGCCATAGCCATAAGGAGAAACGGCTTTAAGCCACTTATTAATCCTGATTATCTTGTGTTCCTCTTCTGGGCTGCTCTTGCCTGCGAACCAGCGCTTAAGCGTTGGTTCAATATTGCCAATTTCACCAGATTCAAGTACTTGCTCCGCTCTTGCCAAAATACGGCATTGATCTTCTTGTGTGCGATCATAAACAATGTTAATAGCAACCAAAGAACTAGCCTTGTCGGGGTATTTCAGCGCAAAGGCAACGCTTATTAACGCCCCCATAGAGTGCCCTACCAAGGAGAATGATTCTAGACGTAATTCTTTGCAGAATCGGCTCAGCTGCCCCACATAATCATCAAGCGTCGGATTTTCATCCGGCATTGGGCTATCGCCATGACCCAAAAAGTCATAGGCAATAACTGTGTAAGCTTTAGAAAAATAATTGAACTGAGATTGCCAAACCTCTGCATTCATGCCAACGCCATGAATAAACACAAGTGTTGAAGGGAACTCGCCCGAAACGGTGTAGGTGGTGCCATCTGCACTAAATTTTCGGTTGATTTTTTGTCGTTCGATGCTCAAGTCATTCATTGTAGTCCATACAGCGTTTTAAAAGTCATTAATGGCACACACCGTTTTTGCTCACTGCCTGCCGACTTGAGGATGATAAATATAACGCATCGTTTTGCAGCTGTCAAGCAACCGTTTATACGGTTATAAAACATATTATAATTTGGATATATTTAATATAATTGTTATTTAATTTGGTAATATTGCAATAAATTAGTATAATAGTTTGCAAATAACCACATAAAAGTATTTAATTAGATATGCAACTCGATAATATAGATAAACAAATTCTTGAGGCACTTCAAGACGATGGTCGTCTCACAAATCGCGACCTTGCAGTGATGGTCAACTTGTCGCCACCAACAACCTTGGAAAGGGTTAAAAAACTGGAAAGCAAGGGTTATATTAAAAAATTTGTCGCTATTGTCGACCCCGTTAAAGTGAATGCCAACTGTTTTACTTATGTTGAGGTGACTTTAGCGAGACACGGTAAGGACGCGCTTCATAGATTTACTGCAGAGATTACTCGTTTGGACGAGGTTTTGGAGTGTCATCGTATTACTGGCGGTGCAGATTTTCTGCTGAAAGTTGTTACCCAAGATATCGGCGCGTATGAAGATTTTCTTATTCATAAGCTAACAGATCTCAAAGATATTCACCATTTAAAAACCTTGGTGGTTTTGTCTACCTTGAAACAAGAAACTAAAATCCCTGTAAACAATATTTGACAACAGGGTAAAAAAATAAACAATAAAGAAACAGTACAGTGAAAAGCCTCTTTAGAGAAAGTGGCACATTGCAATAGGGCTACTATGTATCAGAGGAAAGGTTGGCGTCACCCCAACACATTAACTCAAACAACGGTTTAATTATGGGAATGAGCCCTAATTCTATGATAACAACACATTCATGGGCTTAAAGGGCGTCAGTTTGAGTGGTTCAGATGTGTCTGTACCAGCCAGCACATGGCCTGCCAATGGCAACACTATAGCCGTAGCGATTCCGCTAGAAATAAATTTTAATCGATCCGCCTTGTGTAAAACTAAAAGCCCACAATAGATTATTGGTCGTTGATGTGGTATGCTGAAAGAT
>CAJXHL010000022.1 GCA_913054335.1 uncultured Gammaproteobacteria bacterium
GGTTGTTCAAACAAGTCAAACAACTTCCGCACGCTCCCTAAAAACTCACTTACCTTTAGAACTTGCGGTAAGCTGCGTTTAAGTCAACCATTGGATGGTTTTCAGACATTTGGAACTTGATCAACAGTTCACGCGCAATCATGTCACGCTCTTGTTGATTGTCTGGAAGTGGAATAGTATCGGGAATTGTAACCCAACCGTTGATATTTCTATCAAAAACAGCCGCCTGATCACCCTCATAACCCATGTGAACATCTTCCAGCCAGTTAAGATCCCTCCAACCCATTTTGTCAATATACTCTTGCAAAAACGGGGTGATTAAATTAAGATCTGGGACAAGGTTTACATCATATCGATAACCGATATGTTGGCCTGTCATTTCTTCATGGCTTTTATCTAGAGAGTCAATCTCAATAAACTTTTCTTCATTAGTACTCATGATATCTCCTTTCTTAAAAACGTGTCATGTCTGGACGACCAACCGTGTGCTGTGAACCCGCGATAGGCACTTGCGCACAAGCTGACGCTTCCATTGTCAATGCAGCTAGATCTTCTGGCTCTAATGAGTGTACATTCGTCTTACCACAAGCACGAGCCATCATTTGACACTCGATTGCTAATGTGTGTAAGAAGTTAAATACACGCTCGGCGGCTAGATCTGGGTCTAGACGCTTTCTTAGCTCGGGATCTTGCGTTGCAACACCAACCGGACAACGACCGGTGTGACAGTGATAACATTCACCGGCTCTAACACCCATTTCAGCTTCGTAGTCGGCTTCAGGTATGTCTCTGTTACAGTTAAGCGCCATCAGTGCTGAGTGACCAATCGCAACCGCGTCTGCACCCAGTGCAATTGCTTTAGCTACGTCACCACCATTACGGATACCACCAGCGTAGATAAGGGTGATCTCACCGCTCATACCAACATCTTCAATCGCTCTACGCGCTTGACGAATCGCTGCAATACCCGGTACACCAGTTTCTTCTGTTGCAAGGTGAGGACCCGCACCAGTACCACCCTCCATACCGTCGATGTAAATACTGTCACAACCGGTTTTAGCGGCCATACGAACGTCGTCGTATACACGTGCTGCACCTAGTTTTAACTGAATTGGAATCTGACCGTCTGTCGCTTCACGAATTTCTTCAATTTTAAGCGCCAAGTCATCTGGACCTAACCAGTCCGGGTGACGTGCCGGAGAGCGTTGGTCAATACCTGCTGGTAGTGAACGCATCTCAGCTACTTGGTCTGTTACTTTTTGACCCATTAAGTGACCGCCTAGACCAACTTTACAACCTTGTCCAATAAAGAACTCGATCGCATCAGCTAGACGTAAGTGATTAGGGTTAAAACCGTAACGTGATTGAATGAGTTGGTAGAACCATTTGCTTGAGTAACGACGCTCGTCTGGAATCATACCGCCTTCACCAGAACAAGTCGCTGTACCAGCCATCGTAGCACCACGTGCTAGAGCTGTTTTTGCTTCATAACTCAATGCACCAAAACTCATACCTGTAATGTAGATAGGAATGTCTAGCTCTAGAGGTATTTTAGCGTTTGGACCAATGATTGTTTTTGTTAAACATTTTTCTCTGTAACCCTCAATAACGAAACGAGTTAGTGTTCCTGGCATAAATGTCAAATCGTCCCAAGTTGGGATTTTTTTGAATAGAGAAAATCCTCTCATTCTGTAACGGCCTAAGTCAGATTTGATATGAATATCATTCATGACCTCTTTAGGGAAGATAAAACTTGACCCTAAACGGGCTGTATCATCTACTTGATTGCTCATAATATTTCCTTTTTATAATTTAGTTAGATTAATGATTAGAGGGCGATCTTCTTCTCACTAGGCTCTAACTTGTCGTAGTTCCAAAGCATCTTACCTGAAACGTACTTGTTCATTTTTTCAACGCCATTAGGAGTCTTAATTCCATAAAGGTCTAATTTAGATGTAAGGTAACGAACGTCAAGTTCAGTCATTTCACCTGGAACACAGTCGATACCCAGTTCTTCAACTTCACCACCAACGTAAATTACGCCGTCGTACATGGAATCGCCTAGGTTTCTGCCTGCATCACCACAAACGATCATACGACCACGTTGCATCATGAAGCCAGAGAAGGCGCCTGTATTACCACCAACGATAATCGTACCGCCCTTCTGGTCAATACCTGTACGCGCACCAACACTACCTCTACACACAAGGTCACCACCACGAATAGCAGCGCCGAATGTAGAACCAGCATTCATCTCAATAAGAACAGTACCAGCCATCATGTTTTCTGCACATGACCAACCAACACGGCCCTTAATATGGACGTTTGGACCGTCGATCAAACCACAACCAAAGTAGCCTAAGCTATCATTAAAAGTAAGGTTCAAACGGTTAAGGATACCAACGCCAACTCCGTGGCGTGACATAGGATTATCAACAGTAATGCTACCAACTCCACTTTCCATTAACTCTCTAATTTCAATATTGATTTCTCTAGGCGTCATCTCTAGAGCGTCAATTGTTGCTGTCTTATCAGTGTCGACTTCGAATGAGTTGAAATACGTTAAGTTTGAACTTTCGTCAACCGAGAAGAAACGTTGTTGAGTACGTCCTTTTAGAGACTCCTCGTGAAGTCCCATGTCATGAGACTTAGTGTCTTTTAATGTTGCCATACTTTTACCTCTCCTTCATAAGGGTCAAATGTGTGAATTTGATGATCGAATAATTTTCTGATCGCAATTTCTTCAGAAGCCAAAGCAATCATATCATCACCTTCATATACGACCATTGGTTTAGCAGCCATACAGTCTTTCGCCATACCCAATTGGTCTTTTGTGGTTACAAGGTAAGTGAAAACGCCGTCAAGGAAATCAATAGAATCCCTCATCGCTGTTTCCAAATCAACGCCATCGCTCATTTTGTTTGCAATGTAAACCGCAATTAATTCTGAGTCACAGTTAGATGAAAAACGGTGGCCTTTACGTTCAAGGTCACGTCTGTGAGTCCAGTAGTTCGTTAACTGGCCGTTATGCACAACAGCAATATCACTAAACGGATACGCCCAGTATGGATGAGCAGAACGAATATCAATATCCGATTCTGTCGCCATACGCGTATGACCGATAGCATGAGTGCCCTCAAAATTGTCTAGACCGTACTGAGCGGATACAACTGATGCATCGCCAAGATCTTTGATTAATTCTAACGTGCTACCAATCGACAAGATTTCAACACCCTCGATGTCTTCAACAAAATCCACTAGTTTTTTTATGTCGCCTGAGAAGTCAAGCTCATATCTAAAAGCATACTCTGTTGCATTCTCTTTTTTAACTACTTTAGCGCCTGATTCTGCCAAACGAGCATCAACCAATGCAATGCGATCTGCAATTTCAGCATGAATGCTGTAGCTGCCTTCTAATTCGATTGCTTCTGCAACCTTAAGACGCATGATTTGGTTGCCATTATCTTCACCGTATACTGCATAGCCAGTTGAATCCGGCCCCCTATGCTTCAAAGCCTGCAACATTGACGTCATTTGCGCACCAATATTTTCAGACGTCACGCCTTTCTTATGAATAATTCCTGCTATTCCACACATATAAATAATACTCCTATGTAAAAATTGCCCGCCTGGTAAGACGGGCACTCTAATTAGTAACCTAAATGGCTCTTACCCTATGGTAAGCAGTCCAAGTAAGTTTCCAAGTCCCAATCTGTAACCGTATGGTTAAAGCGCTCCCACTCGTCTCTTTTATAGTGTTCGAACACTGTGTACATTTCACCCGGCATTGAAGATTTAATTACTTCGTCGTTTGCCAGCTCCTTCAAAGCATCACCCAAGGTCATAGGCAGCTTCTTAACATCCTTACCCGCTTCAATCGCTGCGTAAATATTACGCTCTTCCGGTTCACCAGCATCCATGTCCTTATCAATACCATCGCCCATTGCCATCAATAGTGCCGCACCCATTAAGTAAGGGTTAACCATTGAGTCAACTGAACGGTATTCGAAACGACCTGGCGCAGATACACGCAAAGCACAAGTACGGTTTTGGTAACCCCAATCAGCAAAGATTGGTGCCCAAAATCCTGTGTCCCAAAGACGACGGTAAGAGTTCACTGTCGAGGAGCCAATTGATGTCAGTGCTGGTAAATGCGCAATCACACCACCGATAGAGTTAAGGCCGATTGGTCCTGGCATTCTTTCGTCGATTGACGGATCCGGCATAAATGTGTTTTCACCACCTTCACGGTAAGTGAAGCAACCCGGCATACCTGGCAACTCATCTGTATCGCCTGCAATTTCTGGTTTGAATATCTCTTTACCGCCCTTCCATAAAGACATGTTATGGTGACAGCCTGAAGCAGATACACCCATAAACGGCTTAGACATGAAGCAAGCGATTAAGCCAAACTCACGTGCAACTTGTGCACAAATTTGACGGTAAGTTGTTAAACGGTCAGCGTTACGCAATACATCGTCGAACTGTGTATTAAGCTCTAACTGGCCTGGAGCGTCTTCGTGGTCACCTTGAATAATGTCAAGACCCATTTGCTCTGAATACTCAATTACTTTCATGAATACAGGGCGAAGCTCTTCGAACTGATCAATGTGGTAGCAGTTTGGCTTAGTAACACCGCCGTTAGGCATGCCATCCTCACCTTTCTTAAGCCACATCATTTCTGGCTCAGTACCACAACGCATGTCTAGACCATGCTTATCTTGGAATTCTTTATGGATTCTGTGCAAGTTACCACGACAGTCTGACGTTAACGCCTGACCTGGGTTCTCACGCTCTTCACGGTTTCTGTAAAGTCTACAGAATACACGCGCAACACGTTTGTCCCAAGGAAGTTGACAGAAAGTGTCTGGATCTGGAAGACCAACAAGCTCAGAAGCTTCTGGACCATAACCAATGTAGTCGCCGTGACGGTCAGTGTATAAGTTAGCTGTTGAACCGTATACCAACTGAAAACCTTTTTCAGCCAAACGCTCCCAGTGACGTCCTGGAATACCCTTACCAACGATACGACCAGTAACTGATACGAATTGGTAGTAAACGTAAGTAACGCCAAGTGCTTCGATTTTTCTTGCTACTTCTTTAACCAGCTCAGCTCTGCCCGGCTCATTTAGGTGAAGTTCTAAATCTGTCATTTAATCTCTCCGAATAAATAAAAAAATTAATCTTTTACAAGATCATTGCCCCTCTGCTTTTATTTGTTCTATTTATTGAAAAACAATAGACAAAACCAAAACCTGCATCAGTTAATCTGTAGATTAAATCCTAATACATCAACGAATTACAGCCTATTGTTTGCGCCTACTCATTGATACTATCTTTGCTTCGCACCACAAATTGAATCGCAAGTATACGCCTACCATCATTCCATTGTCAAGAAATTTTTTTTATTTTTAAGAAAATAAGTAGTGGTTTATTATTACTTCTGTAAAGTACAATATAACTGTACGAATATTCGCCAATTAATTTATGAAATAGTGGAAACTACAAGCAAAGTTTAATACAGTCGTTGCAAAACAAATAAATGTGTTTTACGAATTGCTAGAACAGATTACTGCTAAAAATTGGCACTCTTTGCTAAGGATTTTTTTGGGACCGTGCGGGGTTTCAGAATCAAAATACATGGAGTCCCCTTCTGAGAAGTGGAATACCTTGGTACCATAAAAATATTCCATGGCGCCTTTGAGCATGTATATAAACTCAACACCGTTATGTTGGAATTCAGGAAATTCATAATTACGATTAGTAATAGTAATCAGACAAGGCTCTACTTTCAAAGACCCGCCCATTGTATGCCCAAGTAATTGGTAATGGCGACCCTCATGAGTACCTGCCCGTTCAATGGTGAGACCTTCACCAGACTTGACAAAAGTAGGCTCGACATTTTTATCGTACTGCTGAAACAAAGAGCTGATTGAAATATTCAAAGCATGACAAATAAGCTGGATGGTTTTCAGTGAAGCACTGATTTGACCGTTTTCAATTTTAGATAGCATACTCGCTGAGAGTAATGATTGCTTAGACAATTGCTGCAAAGTAACCCCTGCGCTTTTACGTACGCTTCTTACTTGTTTACCAATCGACGCCTCTAATTGCTTGTTGCTACCAAAACTGGGTAGCTCTTTGTCAATAATCGATATACCTTTCTTTGGGGGACTCATTGAGTTGGATTTTTACTAATAATAAAAAAAAATAACACTGAAGAATATTGCGTTGTTATACAATCATAACATAATTTCCTCTCAAGAAAGTTTATCTATTTGAAGTTAACTAAAGATTTTACTCAATGACAAGCAGTAAAAAATTAGCAAGAGTGGACCGGTGCTTGCTATAGTCCAACAAGACAAAGTAGATCTAACGTTATTTAGAGTAAATAATAAAAAGCTTTTTTATTGATTGTAATAAGACTTAAACCAATAAAACATTCCGTAATTTACTTTAGTATAAGTTTCGTAGAAACAGAAAAAACTCAGTTTAATCCCCTTTAACGTCCTCGACGGCTTCTGCGTACCTTAATGGGCGCACTATCATTGCCGGCAAAAATAGCTTTTGAACCCGCAGACATTTCACCGACCTTAGATTCAATATCCATCAAACTCGGCGTACCATTCATTTGATGTTCGTCCATTGCTTTTCTCATTGCACGAATATGCTCGAAGCTGGTACCACAGCAACCACCGACGATTTTTGCGCCAGAGTTCAGCGCCAAATGGACGTACTGTGCCATCAATTCTTCGGTGCCAGTGTAGACAATTTCGCCCTCACGATATTCAGGGATGCCACAGTTGGCTTTAGAAATAACAGTTGTGTCATCACTAACATGACGACTAATATCTGTGATGGTTGCCAATAGATCTGGCGCGCCAACACCACAATTCGCACCAAATCCAGCCAGACCGAGTTCTTGGGAGCGTTTGGCAAGATTAGCCGGCGTTATACCCATCATTGTTTTACCGGCAGTATCAAAACTCATGGTGGCGCATATGGGTAAACCAAAATCTTTAATCGCATCGACCGCAGCCTCTAACTCCTCAATGGCGTACATGGTTTCCAGCCAAAGAACATCAACGCCACCCTCGACCAAACCTTCGGCTTGGGCCTTATAAGCATCCGTTGCCTCTTGAGGCGTCATCAGCCCATGAGGTTCAATCATTTCACCTGTTGGCCCCATTGAGCCAGCAACAATCACTAATCTTTCAGCCCCATCAGCAACTTCTCTTCCAATAATTGCGGCTGCCTTGTTTAGCGTAAAAACTTGACTTTCAAACTTGTGCAATTTAAGACGAAAAGACGTGCCCCCAAAACTGTTGGTTAAAAACAGATCGGAACCCGCATCAACAAACCCTTGATGAAGTTCACGAATTCTATCGATATGATGAATGTTCCATGGTTCAGGTGGATCGCCCGTTTCTAAACCCATGCCAAATAAATTTGTACCAGTGGCACCATCGGCCAAAATATAGCTTTCCTTTTCAAGAATTTTTATGAAATTATTCATAAACACTACCCAAGTAATTACAATGTATGCACAAATCTAACATAGGTTTAGTTGAACTAAACCGTGTTGACCATATCATACAGTGAAAATGCTTTTGTATCAGCGCTTATCAGCGCTATTCAAATAATGCATTTTGCAATATTTTTCTGAAAAATTTATCAGATTAAAGCTATATTTTTTCTCAACAACTATATAATCAGTAACAAATAACCAACTCACACACTGTGATTTTTTTTAAAAACTTTTTTTGTCTAAAATTCGCCCAATCTTGGTACGAATTTTCCACAAAGGTTATTTGTCAAAAAAACCTGCACTTTTCCACTTTCTTTCTACCATACTCCTGAAATAATGAACAGCAATCCAAATGCGCATCAAGATGTTATAGAGCGTTTTATTAGTTGGGGCGAAAATAACTTTGAGACAAGCACCCAATCTCCAATTCTCGGTGATAACCCCCAGCAACTTGGCGTGCTTCGTTTGATTTACGCGTACCGATTTTCTGGGCATCTTAGAGCAAAAATTGACCCTTTAAATCGACCGAGGCATCATTCAACACCACCCTTTAAAATCACCGAATTTGGCTTAAAAGATTCAGATTTAGACAAATCTTTCAACATGGGCTCCTATCAAGGCTCTAATTGTTCAACATTGCGTGAGTTGGTAAAATCTTTAGAAAAAACCTATTGTGGCAGTCTGGGTGTGGAATATATGCACATCCCCAACATTGAGGAAAGACGCTGGATTCAGACCCGCATTGAAACTTACGACTCCCAGCCAGAAATCAGCTCTCAGTTCAAAAAATGGCTACTGCAACGCCTAACCGCAGCAGAAGTTTTTGAGAAATTTCTACACAATAAATATGTTGGCCAAAAACGCTTTTCACTCGAAGGCAGCGATTCTTTAATACCACTACTTAATGTTTTAATAGAGCATTCTGGCTCGTATTCGATGAGGCGCATTTGTCTTGGCATGGCCCACCGAGGTCGACTTAACGTGCTTATTAATATTATGGGCAAACGTGCTGAGAATTTATTTAAAGAGTTTGCTGGCGATTTGGACCTCAGTGCAAACCAGACAGGCGATGTGAAATACCACCAAGGCTTTTCATCAGACATTGGAACTTCGAACGACAAAGTCCACCTTGCTTTGATGTTTAACCCCTCTCATCTAGAATTGGTCAACCCAGTGATTGAAGGTTATACCCGCTACTATCAAGAGGTTGTTGGTGACACCGAGGGACAAACAATTCTGCCTGTTCTTATTCACGGAGATGCGGCATTCTCAGGACAAGGCATTGTGATGGAAACGCTTAATATGTCACAATCGCGCGGGTACAGTACCAAAGGCACTGTTCATATTATCATTAACAATCAGATAGGATTTACCACCAGTAAACAGCGCGATGCGAGATCAACGGACTATTGTACAGACGTGGTGAAAATGGTTAATGCGCCAGTTTTTCATGTCAACGCTGAAGATTTAGAGATGGTTAGCTTTGTTACTCAGCTTGCGCTAGATTACAGGATGCGCTACAAAAAAGATGTTGTTATTGACCTAATGTGTTATCGACGCCATGGCCACAATGAGGCTGACGAGCCAGCCGTTACCCAGCCTATGATGTATGAGACTATTCGCAGCATGCCAACAACGCGTGCACACTATGCGGAATCACTGATGACACAGGGTGTTATTACTCAAAAAGAAGCTGACGAGATGGTTAGTGACTACCGCAAACGTCTAAAAGATGGTGAACGAGTTGCTTATAATATTATTCCGCCAACGCAGAAACGTCAGTGGAAACTTGACTGGGAGGAGTATTTTAATGCCGAATGGACCGCGCCCTACAACTCCAAACTATCCCACAAGCAAATAAAAGAATTAAACACCAAGCTTCAGACTTTACCAGATGGCTTTGAGCTGCATGCCAGGGTAAAAAAGGTAATGACAGAGCGCCAAAAAATGGCAAATGGAGAAATCGATTCCGATTGGGGTTTTGCAGAAACCCTTGCCTACGCAAGTTTGGCAGATAGTGGCACCCCAATTCGCCTGTCTGGCCAAGATTGCGGTCGTGGTACTTTTTTCCATAGACACGCTGTGGTTCACAATCAACTCTGCATCGAGGACTACATTCCACTTCAACACCTTAGTGAAAATCAGGGAAAAGTTCAAGTTATTGACTCCATTCTTTCTGAAGAGGCGGCGCTTGGTTTTGAATATGGCTACGCCACCGCTAACCCCGAGGCGCTGGTTCTATGGGAGGCTCAATTTGGTGATTTCGTCAACGGCGCTCAAGCCATTATCGATCAATTTATTGCCTCGGCTGAGGCTAAATGGGGCCGCCTTTCAAATCTTGTAATGCTACTACCACATGGTCTTGAAGGACAAGGACCCGAGCACTCATCGGGGCGATTAGAGCGCTTTTTACAGTTGTGCGCTGGGCACAATATGCAAGTTTGTGTGCCGACAACAGCTTCACAGATTTTTCATCTTTTAAGGCGACAAATATTAAGAAAATTTCGCGCACCACTTATCATCATGACGCCAAAAAGTCTGCTCAGAAACCCACTTGCTGCATCCCCTATGCATAAGTTCACTGAGGAGAAATTTAGAGATGTCTATGAAGAGCAGTACGACAACATCAAGCCCAAAAAGGTCGATCGTATTGTGATGTGTAGCGGCAAAGTATTCTACGATTTATTAACCCGTCGCCAAGACGATCAAATTAACAATGTGGCAATTTTACGCTTGGAGCAGCTCTACCCTTTTCCAGCCGAGACACTCCACGCTGAACTTGATAAATTTCCGAATGCAAAAGAGCTTGTCTGGTGCCAAGAAGAGCCCATCAACCAAGGCGCTTGGTATACTTCTAGACATAACTTTATGTACTGTGCAAAAGAGGGGCAAACGATAGATGTCGTCGCTAGAGATCTTTACGCTGCACCTGCCGAAGGCAGCCTTAGACTGCACAATATTAATCAAAACTACGTAATTGAACAAGCTCTGGGTATTGTTGCCATTAAAGAGCGCTAGGAGACAATAAATGATCGAAATAAAAGTTCCAGTTCTACCGGAATCTATTAGTGAAGCCACCGTTGCCGTATGGCACAAACAACCTGGTGACCCTGTTCAAGTTGATGACGTTATCGTCGAGATTGAAACCGACAAAGTGGTGCTTGAAGTGCCCGCCGAAGAAGCAGGTGTACTCACTAAAATTATTGCACAAGAAGGCGAAACTGTCGGCGCTCAACAAATCCTTGGGACAATGACTGAAGGTTCAGAAATTCAGGACAATGAACCTGGGGAACCCGAAACAGAGTCTGAAGCTCAAGAAGACACCTCTCAGAAATCTGAGCCACAGATTAAGAATGAAACCAATGATTCTGTGGCTGCTGAAAAGCCACCTGAACCACAAGAGTCAATCAGTGAAGAACCCCAAGCAACCACAGCTCAAGTTAGTACTCCACAACCATCGATAACCTCTGTGGGCAATCGAATGGAAGAGCGCGTGCCAATGAATCGTTTAAGGAAAACCATCGCCACTAAGTTGCATTCAACCACGCAAAATACTGCGATGCTGACAACTTTTAACGAAGTTGACATGTCAGCCATCCTTTCAATGAGAAAGAGCTATAAAGAGCCTTTTGAAAAAAAATACGGCGTCAAGCTCGGCTTTATGTCATTTTTTGTTAAAGCTGCTGTTGAGGCCTTAAAGAAATTCCCAACTGTGAATGCCTACATTGATGGTGATGATATTGTCTATCACGGCTATTGCGATGTCTCTGTTGCCGTCTCTTCAGACCGAGGACTGGTTGTGCCAGTCTTGAGAGATGCACATAAAATGGCAATGCATGATATTGAGAAAAACATCATTGATTACGCCGCAAGAGCACAAGCCGGCTCTTTAACGCTTGAAGAAATGATGGGCGGCACATTCACTATTTCTAATGGTGGTGTTTTTGGCTCTCTGATGTCAACACCTATTCTTAATTCACCACAAAGCGCTATTCTGGGTATGCACAAAACCCAAGAAAGGGCTGTGGTCGTTGATGGAGAAATTGTCGTCAGACCAATGATGTATCTTGCGCTGTCTTACGATCATCGTATCATTGACGGTAAAGAGGCTGTGCATTTCTTGATCTCCATTAAAGATGCCTTAGAAGATCCATCTAGACTGTTGCTTAAAGTTTAAAACGGTTGTATACTCCCCAAAGTTTATAGCATGGAGGCCTTTGCGTAAACCATTTAAAATTTGCTGAGTGATAAAAATAAGTAAAAAGTGTGTAAAAATTTAAAATCGCAATTTGAGGTTGATGGTTTTTATTCACCTTTGCGTCTTATTAGTGCCGAAAAAGCTTTGTCATATCGGCAATCACTCGAGCTTATTGAGCAAAAGACCGGTTCACTTCATTATCGGTTTAAAATCCACACAGCTTTAAAAATGGCTTTCGAGATGGCGACCAATAAAACGTTGCTAGACAGTATTGAAGACTTATTAGGACCTAACATATTACTCTACAATGCCACTTTTGTTATTAAGGAGCCAAGATCTAACGCACATGTCAGCTGGCACCAAGATCTCACTTATTGGGGCTTTAACGACGACAAACAGATTGCTGCATGGATCGCACTCTCAGACGCCACGCAGAAAAACGGTTGTATGCATATGATGCCGGGCAGTCATAAGGGTGGTGAGCAACAGCATAAGCCAACAACAGACAGTAACAATGTACTCTATTTTGGCCAAACGGTTGATGGTGTTAGTGATGAGCAAGCACACTGCTTGCCCTTAAAAGCTGGCGAGGCGTCGCTGCATCATGGCTGGACACTTCATACATCCTATCCCAACCAAAGCAATGAACGGCGCATTGGTCTTAATCTCAACTACATCAGCACCGATATGTTTCAAACACAAACCGAGGACGATTCTGCTGTACTTGTGCGTGGTGTCGATAACTACAATCACTTTAAGATGGATATCCCATCAACCATGACTTTTGACGAAACTGTTTGGGAAAGGCTAATAGATTATGAAAAACTGGTTTATCAAACTTACAACAAGATGAATCAAACGTAAGCGTCATCTTCTTTTTTGTGGGCAAAAAAAAGGCGGTATTTTCATACCGCCTTTTTCGTTTTACTTACAGTTGTTTACTGATGTTTGTCGTAGTGCTCTTTCTCGCTAATGTAGCCAAGGGCTAAAATAACAATACTAAATACTACAGCAATCAGTGTCCATGTGCCTTCCCAACCAACGCCAATATACATCGCGCCAGTCACATCAGCCCATGAGTCAAATGAAAATCCAAACATATTATTCTCCTATATTAGATTAAGCGTCTTCTGATACTGGGCTCGTCATACCTTCAGGGTATGCTTGCGCAGGCACTTTAACAACGTCAAGACCTTTAACTTGAACCGCATCAGGAACACGTAACATACCTGCCTTGTTCAAAACCCAAGAGAAGATATATCCCGGCACCAAGCCAGACAAGATCATCACAACAGAGCCAACCAATTGACCAACAAAGCTAATCGTTGCCGTGCCTTCAGGAGCGTAGGCATCAAGGCCAGGATAACCAGAAGCCATCACACCCATCATTAGTACACCATAGATACCAATGGTACCGTGTACTGTCACCGCGCCAACCGCATCATCAATACCCAAGCTTGTCACAAAATCTGCACAAGGCTTGAGGATAATACCTGCAATGAAAGAGATGATGATTACTTGCGATCCGAAATAAATATCAAGACCAGAAGCCACAGAGATAATACCGGCTAGTGCGCCAGACATCATCCAGAAAGGGTCTCTTGTGAAAACCCAAGCGCCGATGATACCACCTGAAACCGACAGAATAATATTAAAGGCAAGTGATGATAATGTCATCCGTGTACCGTAGATCGTTGTACCCGTTTCAGCCCAAGACCACGATTCACCCGGAAGGATGATACAAGCCATTAAGAAGCCGAAGAAACCAACAATGATTAGCATCAAGCCAACAACCGTTAGTGGCATATTATGACCGGCAATGTGATTCGCCGAACCGTCTTCATTGAACTTACCAACACGAGGCCCTAAGTTGAATAGCACACCGAGTGCGAAGAAACCCGCAACCGCGTGCACCACACCTGCAGCACCAAAGTCATGATAGCCCCATTCGGTGACTAACCAGCCGTCAGCGTGCCAACCCCAAGCAGCAGCAATGATCCATGCGCCAGAACCAAGAATGATCGCAAGAATAACAAAACCCACTGTCTGAATACGCTCGATTAAAGCGCCCGACATGATGGATGCTGTTGTTGCAGCAAACAGTGCGAAAGCACCCCAGAATACACCCGATGCATTATCGGCAATATTTGGCCCCATATACTGTGCTGAATCACCCCAAGGGAGCGCAATAGAATTCGCATACTCAATACCAGAAATGGCCATATAGCCTTCTGATCCCGTAAATCCAGTTGGTAAGGCCCAGTAGAACCACCAACCGAAGAAATAAAACGTTACGATGGTAAACGCAAACGCCAATAGGTTTTTAATACCTGAGGACAATGTGTTCTTCAAGCGGGTCGCGCCCATTTCATAGGCGAGGAAACCTGCGTGAATAAGCATCATCAGTGGTATCGATAAAAAATAGTACGTCTCAGCAAACTGGGTGTTTGTGATCTGTGCCGATTGTTTGACCGCCTCTAGATTTGCGGCCAATAGTGCAATTTGTTCTTCCAAAATGCTCTCCTTATAGTATTAAAAAAAACAACTTTTTTTCTTGGTAAGTAAATTTTTCTACTCACCGGTCAAAAGTATATAGGATTAGAGCGAAGGTAAGCACCTTAAATTAAATTTTCTTTAAAAACAGAAAGTATTTAAAGCTGGGTTGCGATTTACTAGATAAATTTTGCAGTTAATTGCTTATTAATTCGATTTTTAAGCTTTAAAGTGGAATTATTCAAAAAAAACTGATACTGACCACTTTCTGTATTCAACTTATAGTTTTTGGACCATTGCTGATGATGTTTAGCCAATAAATTAACACTCTCAATAATAAACAAAACCTCCGTATCTGTCATTGTTGGGTGTAGGGATATCCTTATCCAGCCAGGCTTTTGTGATAAATCGCCGACATCAATCATGTCAGTGATTTTTTTGGACTGTGCTTGATGCATTGACATGCTCTTTGATGAGCCTCTGTGAGCCTTTATAGGCCTGTGTCATTGCCATACCAGTGGCACTTGCCTCGGTATGCGTATTGGCAACATAAGGCATTATTTCTTCTTGTATTCGTTTCTCAATTGGCAAATAGTTACGCCCACTTGCTGTCCAGTCAGCATAAACAATAGGTTTCATGCTGCCATCTGGCGCTTCGATAGAGGCGTCAATGCCAATAATGCCGTGACGAAATTGTGAAAAATATTGTTTTAGCATTGGGAAAAACCATCCAATTTTGTTTGAGTAGCTATTGTACGCTGTAGTGAAGCTTCAAGAGAGTCGCAGAAGAAAATCACAAACTTGTTTGCCAACACTTTCTGGCGCTTCCATTAATAGCGAGTGTTTGTAGTGATTAAGAATAACCAGCTCCGAATTTGGTAATACTGAATGGATGAGTCGATTAAGCCTTGGATTACAGCCGCCATCGTTCTCGCCGGTTAACACCAAGCAAGGCTGCACAATCAAGTCAAGCCATGGTGACATTTCAGTTTCTGCATAAATCCTAAAAACCTCTAAAAATACATCCGCTTCCGTCGCCAAAACTTGTTTTAATCGAAAATGCACTTTGTCTGGATTTGCGACGATAAAGTCATCGGTAAACCAGCGATTCGTTAGTGTGCTCAATACTGCCTCAATACCCTTCTCGTGCATACTGGCCACTACAGACTTTACCTTAGTAATATCATCCTCTGTACGAAAGGCCGCTGTACTTAACAGGGAAACGCTCAGTGTGTGCTGTGGGTATTTTTTTGCGTAAGCGGGACCAATCATCCCACCCAAAGAATGACCTACAATATGAATTTTATCAACTGCAAGTTTAGTGCGCAGCGCCTCAAGGTCTTCCACAAGTACTTCCAACGAATACGGTAGCTCACCTTTAGGTGACTCGCCATGACCTCGAAGGTCGTAACTGATACAAGTAAAGTTATTATCTAAATATGACTTGACGTCATTCCATGCTGTTTTCCTTGCACCAATTCCGTGCACCAAAAAAACAGCTGGGCCGCTACCGGTTATTTCATAAGCGCAATCAACAGCTGTCATTACTTTTAATCTGGATATTTATTGGCACAGAACTTGCATTCACATTTCTACTAGTAAAGTTAGGCATTACCTCTTCTGAAAATCGTTGGATTGATGCCATAGTGTCTGCATGACTGGCGCCAAAGTTCATATTGAGAATCATGCGATCGATCCCTATCTCATAATAAACCGCCAATTGATCAATCATTTCCTCTGGTGTGCAAATTAATAAACTATCCGCCAATTCCGCCATCGTTTGTTTTCTCGGGAGGATTTCAATCATGCCGTTTTTTACTATGCCCGGCCCAGTAAAAACGTTATCAAAGCGAGCAAAATACTCATAAGCTTGCTCTAGTTTGGCTTTTCTATCCGCCTCATCTTTAATAATAAATGCGCCCCTAGATAAAGACAAGGTCAAATCCTTGCCAGTATTACCCATTTCCGATTTGGCTCGATTAAAGCCATCCACTTGATCCAACATCAATTGATGATTTCCAGCCAACGGCGTCGTCATAATATTAAAGCCACGCTTAGTGCATGCATAAATACCTTCAGGGTTTAACACCGCCATCATAATGGGCGGACCATTCTCTGTCATTGGTCGTGGCATGGCTGTCAATGAATCAAAGTTGTAAAAACCACCCCTCCAAGAAACCTCCTCTTCAGAGAGTAGTGCTGTTAAGACATCCAATGACTCATTAAATTTGTCTCGAGACTCCTCTAACGGTGAGCCTAACAATGCCATCTCACAAGCAAAAGCACCTCTACCCACACCGAGTATCAAACGGTCATCGGTGAACATTTGTGCCGCAATAACCTCACCTGCGTAGATGCGCATATCATGGATTGGTAACACACCAACTGCAGTGATAATTTTGATATTTTTTGTCGAAGCTGCAATCTTCACCGCAAACTGTAAAGGGGCTGGCATCATTAGAATATTGATTAAATGATGCTCGGTCAGCGCAACACTGTCATAACCACACTCATCACACAGAATAGCCTGCTCGTACATATCCAGATACAACTGATAACCGGTGTACTCCTTGGTACTTAGGTAAGCTGATAATTGTTGACAGAACTGCACTCTACACTCCAAGAAATTCGAGTGAGAATCTTAACACGTTCTACGAAAACCAATAACTAAAAATCAAACAGCTGTTATCAATAATAACAATAAGTCGAGAGAAGTTACTTTGCTTTCATTGCTTCTGCATGGAAAGTGACATGCTCACCAATAAAGGTAGAGATGAAATGATAGCTGTGATCATAACCTTCTTGCATTCTTAACCTTAAAACTTGAGATGACTCAGTACATGCTTGTTGAAAATTCTCGCTCAGCAACTGGCCCTCATCGTAAAACTCATCAGCAAGCCCTTGGTCAATAAGTATGCCTGGTATTTTATTGCCTGCTTTGACAAGCTCGGTAGCGTCGTATTGTTGCCAGTCGTTTTTGTTATCACCAAGATAGGCATCGAAACAACCTTGCCCCCAGCCACTTTCAATTGGATTACAAATCGGCGCAAAGGCAGAGACTGATCGGTATTTATCTGGATTCTTTAGTGCACAAATAAGCGCTCCATGACCACCCATTGAATGCCCAGAGATAGAACGCACGCCAGATTTTAATGGCAGATTATCTTCAAGCAAGATCGGTAACTCGTTGACCACGTAATCATACATTTGGTAGTGTTTAGCCCAATCCCCCTCGGTTGCATTGACATAAAAACCGGCGCCTTTGCCTAAGTCATAACGCTCAGGCACATCAGGAACCTCTTCTCCTCTTGGGCTTGTATCTGGAAACACTAGAGCAATAGCGCTCTCATCAGCATAACGCTGCATGCCGGCCTTGGTACGCGCGTTGTCATCAGTACACGTCAAACCCGATAACCAATACAATGTCGGCACTTTTTCATTCTCAGCCTCTTTTGGTAAAAACACCGAAAAAGTCATTGTGCAGTTGCAAACTTTCGATTCGTGCTCGTAGCGATTTAGATAGCCAGAGAACTCTTTGATCGATTCAATAAGTTTCATGATGCAGAAATCCTGATTAAAAAATAATGACGGAGCGAATACTCTCACCACTGTGCATTAAATCAAAAGCTCTGTTAATATCTTCCAACGGCATGGTGTGTGTTACTAACGAATCCAACTCAATTTCACCACTCATGTATCGATCAACGTAGCCTGGCAGTTCACTGCGCCCTTTAACACCACCAAAAGCTGTACCTTGCCAAGTTCGACCAACAACCAAATTAAACGGCCTTGTCTCAATCGTTTGCCCAGCGCCAGCAACGCCAATCACCGTCGAAACACCCCAACCCATATGAGTACACTCTAGGGCATCACGCATAACGTGAGTGTTACCAATACACTCGAAAGAGTAATCAGGGCCGCCATCGAATGTGTCTTGCATATACTCAACAAAAGAACCACTAACGTCATTTGGGTTGACAAAATCTGTCGCCCCTAATTGACGCGCAAACTCAAATTTATCGGGGTTAATATCAATCGCAATAATGCGCTCAGCACCCGCCATTACTGCACCCTGAATGCAAGAAAGACCAATACCACCCAACCCAAATACTGCTACCGTTGAGCCCGCTTCTACTTTTGCGGTATTAAGCACTGCACCAATACCTGTGGTCACACCACAACCAAGCAAGCACGCTTTGTCTAGTGGTGCCGCTGGGTTGATTTTTGCTAGGGCAATCTCGGGGACTACTGTGTACTCAGAAAAGGTAGAGCAACCCATATAATGGAAAATATCCTTGCCTTTGTGTGAAAAACGTCGGGTGCCGTCTGGCATATAACCCGTCCAAACCGTACCAGCAATTGATTGACATAGGTTTGATTTAGTAGAAAGACAATACTCACATTCACCACACTCAGGAATGTAGAGAGGAATGACATGATCGCCGACCTTAAGATTCTTCACGCCAGCGCCAAGCTCAACAACTTCACAACCGCCCTCGTGACCTAGCACACAAGGAAACGAAGCTTCAGGATCGTCACCCGAAAGGGTAAAGGCATCGGTATGACAAACACCAGAAGCATGCACTTTTAATAATACTTCTCCAGCTTTTGGCCCCATGATGTCAATCTCTTCGATCGATAATGGTTGTTTTGGCGCCCAAGCGACCGCTGCTTTAGTTTTCATGAATTCCTTCCTTGTGAATAATCAGGAATACATCATAACGGCTTTTGCCGCGAACCATCAAATAAATCTTTTTAAAGAGCGTTTTTAGCGTCTAATTCGAGTAAATAAGGCGCGATAAAACCTTGATACTGCTCTCTTTTATTTTGTGGCAAATTCTGCCAACCACCAATTTCGCCACGACAGTCTTTAGCTCCACACATGCATTGACTTGGGAAATGATCAACGAAAAAATTTTGCATTGCATAATCAAAGGTTATTTCCTCCCCAACGACAATATCTTGCATCGCAACATAATCATGTGCACCAGTTTCGTTAACTTTAATGCCACAATTGGGGCTGCAACAATGATTAACAAAAGCCATCAAGCCAACGGGGACAACAAAGACATTCTGACCAATTTGAGAAGTGTGCACTGTATTCACGCTGAGGACTTCATCAATAACACCTCTCATGACTACTTCGCCCGCTTGAAAGGATTGTTTGCAAATAACGCCTGCGCCTCGATCGCCTGAGTTCTTCAGTTCAAAATTATTATCTTGGGAAGAGGTCTTTACAACAATCGTTTTAAAGTTTGCTGTGTGATAAAAATGAATAAAAAAATATGTAAAAGTTTAAAATTAATAGCACTAGCAATTGATGAGAATTTTTCTGTATTTTTTAGTATTTTTAGACTCAGCCTTTTGGGATAGGGAGTTTTTCACCCAAGGGCAGGCTTCGCACTCCATTTTCCTGTGTTAATTTATATCGCTAGACAACAAGTAGAGCTTCTAGTAAATATGCCTTGTAAAATAATAAAAACTCCACTATCAAATCTAAAATGATTATTGCAAGGACCTCTGTTTAACTGCCATATTTAGCAACGATTTGTTCGACAGTATTACGAAATTGATCTTCATGAAACTCGGCAAATTCTTTGAGCGTGCACAAGGTTTTGGAGTCTTTCACTTTATCAATAAAGACAACACCATCCAAATGATCAAGCTCGTGTTGAAAGGTGCCAGCTGTAATACCCTTTACAATCATATCAATCTCAACGCCCTCTGCGTTCAGCGCTCGTACTCGGATTTCTGGGCAACGCTCAACTTCGCCTCTCACATTGGGTACCGACAAGCAGCCCTCGTAAACAGATAACCTCTCCTCTGAGAGAAAAGTAATCACTGGATTGATAAGAACAGTCAGCGGAATATCGGGCTTATAGGGATAGCGAGGATTTTTGTTGACTTCGATTACGCACACTCTGAGTGGAACAGCAATTTGCGTTGCTGCCAAGCCTGCACCATTGGCGTGTCGCATCGTTTCAATCAAGTCGTCGACAAGCTGTTGGGTTGCCTCTGATTTAACGCTTTCAATAGGAATCTTTTTTGCAACCTCGCGCAGAGCAGGGTTGCCAATTTCAATAATATTTCGAATCATGGATTTTCGATGGTGTGAGAATGAGTGGCGCTAGCCTTCCTCCCCGTCCTTACCTTGTTGAGCTTTTTCGATCAATTTAAGAGCGGTATTATAGAGTTCAAATGCACCAATGTAGGCATCTGCTCGATACTCCTCTGGAATCACGGCCAAATGATCGTCTAAGTCTTGCATGGCCTGCTCTAGGGTTTCTTCACAACCAAACATATCGTGTTGTGCTAATAACTTTTTTGTCTCATCTCTGGTCATGCCCATTTTCCAATTATCGCGTTTATTAGACGTATCTTAACATGTTATTTTTCGACTTTGGTGGCCTTTTTCTTATGCGCCTAATAAGGGCAATTTTGACAACCGCTATCGCAACACTCACCACGCTTAATGTGTTGCCACTTGCTAAAAATATAGAGCCCATCTTTGACTTCATAGTCAACGTGTTCAAGATATTCAATCGCCGCTCCTTTGTTGCGATACGGCTCAGCAAGTAATAACATTTGCTCAATACCATTGGCTTTAATAAGCACATCAATTTGCTTATCGACAGCCTTAGACAAACACGCTGGACAGCGGCAATCTTTATCAAACTCAAGCGGCATTATTGGTGGAAAGGATTTACACCAACAACTGCCCGTGCCAGCGCCACATTTCAAACTTTCGCCACAGACGGAACAAGGTGTTGATCTCATGAGTTTGATTGCCTAAAAAAATTGAATTTTGACATTAAATATGACGCAATGCAATCAAAAATATACGATCTCCGGAAATCGGGATAGTAATCAAACTCCCTCAGCCTTTTGGTTTACGGTAATTTATCTTCAAAAGTTATTAAAAAACCCTCTTTTAAAAATCTTACTGCCGATTTCTCAATGACGGACAGCTTAATAGCGCCCTAAGAAGTTTAGAGGTATTGCAGGTGGAATGGTTTACTTAAACTACTTTGAGGAAAGCAAAGCTTTTCCCATACGAATTTAATCTTTATGTTATGCGCCGACATCTGACCAAACAGCAAACTCATTACCACCTGGCTCTTTAAAATGAAAGCGGCGACCCCCAGGAAACGAAAATATGTCCCTTATAATATCACCACCAAAGTGTTGAACTTTAATTAAAGTTTCTTCAAGATTATCACTAAAAAAAATGATTAAAGCTGCGCCATTATTCGTTGATGAAAATTTATCAGATTGAAAAAATCCCCCATCAAGACCCTCACCACTAAATGCTGAGTATTCTGGACCATAATCTTCAAACGCCCAGCCAAATAACAATGTAAAGAATTTTTTTGTTTCAGTAATATTTCGTGTCGAAAACTCTACATAATTAATTTTTTCATGTTCGTTCATTTTGCACTCCTTTTGTCTACATAAACATTAATTACTGCTCAACATTGTATCAGCATTACGTGTATTTTTACTGGAGAGCATTGATTTGTTTAAAGACAATAAATTGTTGAATTAAAACTCGAAACAGATAATTCTAAGCTTCTAAAAAAGATTTTGAAAAAATTTCTGGAATTTTCGAAATGGGCATTAAAACACCAATGAGCAAGGGTCATCCTTGCTCATTTAGGCCAATAATTGTCACTTACAGCCTGAAAGCGGTTCTATTTATCGTTCTTTTAAGCAAAAACAAAGAGTTATAAGGAAAATAGAGAAAATTTTGGAAATTCTTCAAATGAACAGTATTGTTGTAATAATCTTCAATATTTAAACGTTTATATCTATTTTATCGCCCTTAATATACTCAATGTTAGCAGCGCCTGTTTCACTTGATGACAGTTAGTTTTCTTTTTTGATACATTGAAAAGAAACCATAGATAACAAAACCTAAAGACAACGCTTGTTGTATAGCCAAAATGGGTTTATCTTGAATGTACATCAACATTCCAGCACTAACATTCATTAACATAAAAAACGGCCAGCCATAAACATTACTTTTCGCTAATAAATAACTACCAAGCAGAAAACCAATCATCACACCTATTTCTAAAATCTGGCTGAGTGTGTTAATTCCGCCATACTCGAATAGGCTATAACTCACCCCAAACACAATAAAGGCGTAAGTGGAGAATCGGGCTGCATACTCAAGTGGTTTGCTCTTTTTTTCGTTATTATTAACAACGTTGTACAGCCCAAGCAACATGGCTGGAACACCGCCAATTTCAATGGATGCAGCAATCCAGTTATGATTACCAATCAGGATAATCGCCCAAGCTGGCACGCCCAAAATATAAACAATCCAGCCCATTGCTTTAAGCTTTCTTTTTAGGACGGGTTCGGCGCGCTCGGCTGTAGAAAAGAATACTTTATTTAATAAGTAAAACGAGCCAGCCCAAATCTGTACTAAAAGATCCATAATAATTACACTCTGACTCTAATTATTTAAAGCTTCTCTTCACTCATTAGAATGAGGCAATTAAACCGATAATTCTTTATAAGTTTCAGAAAACGCAGCTATGGCTCTATCCAAATCATCCTTGGTGTGAGCGGCTGAGATTTGCGTGCGAATTCTGGCTTTACCTTGGGCGACAACAGGGAAGAAAAAGCCAATTGCAAAAATACCACGCTCAAGTAATTTCTTGCTCATGGTTTGTGCCAATTTAGCATCACCAAGCATTACCGGTACAATTGGATGATCGCCGTCGTCAACATCAAAGCCTGCTTGTTGCATGCCTTTACGGAAGTAATGAGTGTTGTCTTCTAGGCGATCTCTGAGCTCGGTCGAACGGACAAGAATTTCCAACACTTTAAGAGAGGCCGCACAAATAGAAGGCGCAACGGTATTGGAAAATAAATAAGGGCGAGAGCGCTGTCTCAACATGTCAATAATTTCTTTTCGCCCAGAGGTGTAACCACCGGAACCACCACCTAGCGCTTTACCAAAAGTACCGGTGATTATATCAACGCGATCCATCACATTGCAGTATTCATGAACACCGCGACCACCTTTACCCATAAAGCCCACTGCGTGGCAATCATCGTGATGAACCATGGCATCGTATTTGTCCGCTAAATCACAGATTTTATCAAGCTGTGCCACTGTGCCATCCATCGAAAAAACACCATCTGTGGTGATAAGAATGCGTCTTGCACCACCGGCTTTAGCCTCAATCAATTTGGCTTCAAGATCAGCCATGTCGTTATTCTTGTAGCGGAAACGTGCTGCTTTACAAAGGCGCACGCCATCAATAATCGAGGCATGGTTTAGCTCGTCAGAAATAACCGCATCTTCTTTACTAAGGATTGTTTCAAACAAGCCGGTATTGGCATCAAAGCAAGCCGCATAAAGAATGGTATCCTCCATGCCTAAAAATTCAGTCACTTTATTTTCAAGGGTTTTGTGAATACTCTGCGTGCCACAAATAAAACGTACCGATGAAAGGCCAAATCCCCAATCACTAAAGCTGTCTTTCGCTGCTTGAATTACCTCGGGATTGTTGGCAAGGCCAAGATAATTATTGGCACACATGTTGATAACTTGTGAGCCATCCTCGAGAGTGATGTGATTATTTTGATCGGATGCAAGAACACGCTCAGTTTTCCATAGGCCAGCATCTTCAATCTCAGCCAAGTCTTTTTGCAGACCTTTTTTTGCACTTTTAAAACTCATGGTAATCGTTTTTGGATTCAACCTCCCAATTTAGAATTACTTTTCCAGACTGTCCAGAGCGCATCACATCAAAGCCTTTTTGGAAATCAGTGTAGTGATAATGATGCGTAATAATTTTTTCCAAAGGCAAGCCACTTTGAACCATCATTGAACCTTTATACCAAGTTTCAAAAATTTCACGACCATAAATACCCTTGATTTGTAGGCCTTTAAATACCACCAAATTCCAATCAATACCCGAACCAGAAGGCATGATGGCCAGCATGGCAATCTTACCGCCATTAATCATAAATTTAAGCATATCGCTAAATGCTTGAGGAGAGCCAGACATTTCCAAGCCAACATCAAAACCTTCAAAAATACATAATCTGTCTAGAAAATCTTTGGAAATTTTTTCTTTGCCTACATTCAACGGGATGGCTTTAGGAACAACTTCTCTCACAAGATTAAGACGATAGTCGTTTAAGTCCGTAATAACAACATTACGAGCACCCGCGTGAACAGCAACCATGGCCGCCATAATTCCAATCGGGCCAGCGCCGGTGATAAGCACATCCTCTCCCAACATATCAAATGAAAGTGCTGTGTGCACAGCATTGCCGAAAGGATCAAAACAAGCAAGCAAGTCGGTAGAGATGTCTTGTGTTGATCTGAACACATTTTCAGCGGGCACAGAAACATATTCTGCAAAAGCGCCATCACGGTTAACGCCAATACCAATGGTATTTGGACAAAGGTGTTTGCGACCACCAAGACAGTTACGACACCTGTTACAAACCACATGTCCCTCTGCCGAGACTACATCATCGACCTTTAAGCCTTTAACGCCGTCTCCCATATCTGCAATAACACCGGCAAATTCATGACCTGCCACCATTGGTGTCTTAATGGTTTTTTGAGCCCATTCATCCCAATTATAAATATGGACATCGGTGCCACATATGGCTGACTTTTGTACTTTGATAAGAACATCATTACTGCCAACTTCTGGCATTGGCACATCTTCCAACCAAATGCCTTCTTTTGCATGACTTTTAACTAATGCTTTCATTGAGTAACTCCTTATATGATGAGTCAAAATATATATGCCAAGAGTGGCTATTTACTGAAATAACTATTTTAATTAATGATACTTTGTACTTTGGATTAATTGTTGAGACATGCAGAGAATAATTCAAATGCAAGTACCCATTTGTTCATAAAACTCACCATTAAATATTAAGTTATTTATTTGTGAAAAATAAAGTTGCATATTTAATAATTATGTGTTAGAGTGAATTCGCAACACTCAGGTTTTCATAGTTTTTTAAAATTTATCTTTATCTCTCCCAAATAGTAGAAAGAGATAATTAAACATTTTTTGAGTGATGCGTTAATTGCAAAATGTATAGATTTAAATATTAAATACTTGTCTTCTCCTTTAGAAAAAAAACTGCAATTAATCAACCCCGCATAAGCTCTCCTTGTGCGGGGTATTTTTTTATTGGGCTTAT